>JBJTUJ010000274.1:0-2600 GCA_046080685.1 Cyanobium sp.
CGCTGCGGTCGGCCGCCTCCAGCTTGAAGCTGGGGGAGCCGTCGCAGGTCCAGCGCACCGCCTCGCTGCCCTCGCGGGCGCTGAGGGTCACCAGTTCCACCTCGCGGGCCACCATGAAGCTGGAGTAGAAGCCCAAGCCGAAGTGGCCGATGATCGCGTCGCTCTCGCTCTTGTACTTCTCCAGGAATTCCTCGGCGCTGGAGAAGGCCACCTGGTTGATGTAGCGCTTCACCTCATCGGCGCTCATGCCGATGCCGTTGTCGGAGATGGTGAGGGTCTTGGCGTCACGGTCGATGCGGATCTGGATCGCCCCCTCCGGGCCTTCGCTGCAGTCGCCACCCATGGCGGCCATGCGCCGCTTAGCGATCGCATCAACGCCATTGCTCACCAGTTCCCGCAGGAACACCTCGTGGCCGCTGTAGACGGCCTTCTTGATGATCGGAAAGATGTTCTCGGTGTGAATCTGGATCTGACCCTGCTCTTCTAGCACCGGCATGGCATCGCGCTTGATGGCATACGAACCCTAAGGACCCACTCCCCAGCTCTTCAACGGCGGTCGTGGTGGGGTCCCCGAACCTTAGCCGTTGCGCTGCAGCTCTGCCCGTTCCTCCGGCAGGATCGCCCCCGCCACCGGACACACCTGCAGGCAGATGCCGCAGTCGATGCAGGTGTCGAAATCGATCCAGTAGTACCCCGTGCCCTTGCGGTTGGCGCCACCGCCCGGATGGATGCAGGCCACCGGGCAGGCATCCACGCAATCCGCCACCCCCTCGCAGACATCGGTGACGATCGTGTGGGCCATCGCAGGGAAAGTGATGCCGGCGGATCCTAGGCAGCGATCCAGTGGACGCCGCGGCAGCCACGCTCCCGGGACCACTCCTCGGCGGTGGCCCGGTCCGGGCAGGGCTCGCCGCACAGCTCCGCGGCCTCCCCGGCGGCATGCAGTTCGGCCATGCGTCCCAGGGCCGCCCGCACTCCCGCCGCGGCGGTGGCGGCCACCAGCCAGGGTCCCGGAGCGCTCTCCTGCGCTGCCTGGGCATCCACCAGCTCGCGGATCGCCTCGACCGCGAAGGCGAAGCCCGTGCCTGCCGCCCGCTCGGGATCGCTGCTGAACCGTCCCACCAGGGCGTCGTAGCGGCCGCCGCTGGCGATGGCCACCGGCGCCTCGGCGCCCTGGCACACCAGCTTCAGCACCAGACCGTCATAGAGGTCGAAGTGGGGCTGGAAGGTGGGATCCAGCTGCAGCCGCACCCCCTGGGCCCGGCAGGCATCGGCGACCCCCTCCAGGGTGGCGGCCAGGCTGTCGAGCAGCTCCACCGGCCCGAGCCACTGCTCCAGCTGGTAGAGAACCTCCGCGGGCTCGCCCCGCAGAGCCAACAGCGCGGCGAGGCGACGGCGCAGGGCCTCCGGCAGCGGCAGGCCGGCCAGGGCGAGGGCGTCGAGATCGGTGAGCGCCCGGCGCACCGCGGGCCGCTGGGGCTCGGGGACCTCCTCCAGCAGCCGATCGAGCAGGCCGTGATGGCCCACCAGCAGGATCGGCGCATGTTCACGGCGCAGGCCCAGGGTGGCGGCCGCAGCCAGCAGCAGGTGCATCAGTTCGCCGTCGGCAGCGGCCGACGGCACCCCCAGCAGTTCCACGCCGCTCTGCAGGTCCTCGCTGATGCGGCGGCCGCCCCTTTCCCCCGCCACTGAGCGATAGATCGAGCCGCAGGCCCACAGCCGCAGCGGCCGGGGCCGTCCCGCCAGGCGGGTGCCGGCCGCCCGGGCGATCGAGGCGGTGAGCTCGGGCCTCAGCCCCAGCGGTTCGCCCGCCGCCAGGCGGATCATGGCGTTGGCGTCGATCGCTCCACCGGCCTCAAGGGTGTCCAGCCGCTCGATGGTGGGTGGCGCCACCTCCTGGTAGCCCCAGAGCCTGTACACATCCGCTAGCTGGTCGCACAGCCGCCGGTTGCGGTCCACCTCCCGGGGATGGAGGTCTCGGGCGCCGGCGGCGGGTTGCAGGGCCATGCGGTGAGGGAGCGGGCGGAGAGAGCGGGCCGATCCTATGGATCGTTCCGTCGGCGGGTTCAGCCGTCGAGTTCGGGCGCCCCGTAGGCGGCGCCGGGCAGGGGGCGGCAGGCGGCCAGACCGTCGATCAAGGCCTGGCGCAGCCCAGGGCCGGCAGCGATCACCCTGGCCTCTCCGAGGCTGAGCGGGCCGCCGTCGTAGGCGCAGACCACCCCGCCGGCCTGCTCCACCAGCACTACGCCGCAGGCCAGATCCCAGGGGGAGAGGCCCCGCTCCCAGTAGCCGTCGAGGCGACCGGCCGCCACATGGGCCAGATCCACCGCCGCCGCCCCGGCCCGGCGCACGCCGTGGGTGCGATGGGTGAACCAGGCGAATTCGGCGTAGTTGTTGTCGAGCCGTTCGGTGCGGTCATAGGAGAAGCCGGTGGCCAGCAGGGCGTCGTCGAGCCGATCGCAGGCGCTCACCTGCAGGCGGGCGTCGTTGCACCAGCACCCCAGCCCGGGCGCCGCCCAGTAGAGCTCCTCCATCACAGGCAGCGCCAGGGCCCCCAGCAGGGGCAGACCGCGCCAGGTGAGCCCCACGGAGGTGGCGAA
>JBJTUJ010000275.1:0-3392 GCA_046080685.1 Cyanobium sp.
CTGCCATCTCCGCCGCCGCTGATCAGCTCACCATTCGGAAGCTCCACCAGAGTTCCCACCCTTTCCTGAGCGGTGGGGATCACCTCCCCGAGGGGTTTGCCATCACGCCAGCGCCGCAAGCTGCCATCGCTTCCGCCAGTGATCAGGTCACCGTTCCCCTGCTCCACCACACTCAGCACCCGCTCCTGTCCGGTCTGGATGGGTTCACCGATGGGCCGGCCCTCTTTCCACCGCCGCAAGGTGCCGTCACTGCCCCCGCTCACCAGTTCGCCGTTGCTGAGCAGCAGCAATCGATAGACCTTCCCCTGGCCCGCAGCGATCGGTTGGTCGAGGGGCTGGCCATCCTTCCAACGGCGCAGGCTGCCGTTTTCCCCACCACTGATCAGTTCGCCATTCGCGAGCAAGGCAAGGCTGTAGATCTTGCCCTGGCCGGTGGGGATGGGGGCACCAAGGGGCTGACCATCTTTCCATCGGCGCAGGCTGCCGTTGCCTCCACCACTGACCAGTTCGCCATTGCCGAGCTCCACCAGGCTGTACACCCCTTGCTGGCCGGTGGGGATCGGTGGGCCGAGGGGGCTGCCGGCCCTCCAGCGGCGCAAGCTGCCGTTCTGCCCCCCGCTGATGAGGTCTCCGTTCCGGAGCGCCAGCACGGTCCGCAGGGGACCCTGGTTGGCGGGCACCGCAGGGCCGAAACCCTCGAGGTTGAGGGCCATCGCCCGCTGCAGGGTCTCGGTGAGGGAAATCGATTCCCGTGAATCATTGTCGAGGGTGCCTATGGCCGCCAGGCCATGCACCACACTCCGCAGGGGAAGTGAAGTGGCGAACAGACCGGCATTGGCGGCATATTGCTGGGCCTGGGCTGCCCGGGTCTCATGCAGTTGCCACCAGGTGGTGGCGGTGAATGCAGCTCCGATGGCGGCCCCAGCCGCCAATCCAAAGCGCCTCAGCCGCCGTTGGCGCCGGCACGCCGTGAGGCTGGCATCGATCAACTGCCGCTCCGACGACTCCGAGGGCATGGCGGAGCGCCAGCGTTCCGCTGCCGTGAGGGGGGCATCTCGGAGCAGGGTTCCGGTGAGCTCGTACTCGATCAAGGTGGCCTGAAAACGCTGGCGCCACAGCAGAAATTCGCGGTTCTCATCGAGCCAACCCTTCAGCAGTGGCCAGTTGCGCAGCAGCGCCTCATGGGCCACCTCCACACTGTCCTCCTCCTTGGATACGAGCAGCCGGGCTTCCACGAACCGCTCCAGGATCGCGTGGCTCTCCGGCGGCACATCGTTCCAGTCGGTGGCACGCCGGGCATAGTTCCCCTGCTCGTTGATGCGGCTCATGGCCAGAAATGCCTGGCGAAGGGCGTCCTGCTGGGCCTCGCTGAGGGGGTGGGCGTTGATCACACCATCGGCGGCCCGCTGCACCGAACCCGTGAGCCCCTGCAACTTGCTGGCGTAGGCGTCGATGCTGAGTTCTCCCTTGGCCCGGCCCTCGAACTCCCACAGTTCCCGCAGGGCGAAGGCCAACAGAGGCAGGGCATCCTCCGTTTCGGTGTCCTTCACCATCCGCTGGGTGAGGCCGCTCTCCAGTTTCAGACCCGCCACCAAGGCCGGGCCTTCGATGGTCTGGGTGTAGCCGTCCACGCCCATGGGTCCGAGCAGCCATTGATCGAAGGGCAGATCGCGCAGGGCCGGGTGGCATTGGAACGCTCCCAGGAAATCCGATCGCAACGTGCCCACCACCACGAGCCGCCTGTCGGCAGCCTCCAGAGCCGTGCGCAGCAGCCCCAGAAACCCCCCGGCCTGTGGGTGGCTGCCTCCCTCGGGGCTGGCTGCCTCTCCGAGCAGTTCCTCAAACTGATCAATGCTCAGCACCACCGATGCTTCCCGCTGGCCGGCGCGGATCAGCAGGTCGGCAAGGAGCTCGTGGAGAGCCCCGCCAGCCATCGGCTCCTCAGCGGCGGCCACGCGCAGGCGATCGGCGATGGTCTGGTGCTCCCTGGTCTCCCCATGGCGGGCAAGGGCAGCGGCCAGCACGATCGCCAGTTCGGCGAAGGGATCCGTGCCGGGGCGGAAGGGATCGAGCACCAGCCAGGCGTCCGGATCGCGGCGCAGATTCGGCAGCAGGCCGGCACGCAGCAGCGAAGACTTCCCGCAGCCGGAGGCCCCGAGCAGCATCAACAGGGCCTTGCCGCCGAAGCGACGGAGTTTGCGGATGGCATCAAGACCCTCCCGGATGGGCTCATCACGGCCGAAGAAGATCGCGGCATCCTGTTCCTGGAAGGCCATCAACCCTGGGAACGGCGCACGGCGCGAGTCCCACTGGAACAGGTCCCGCGGATCGAGGCCAGCGGTGATCAATCCCCGCAGCAGGCGTTCGTAGGCCTCAGCTCCTGCCTCAGGGCCTGCCTCAGGCCGCTCAGGCGCCCGTTGAAAGCGCTGGCTCAGCCCCCTCCACAAACGGTGGTGGGTCGCGGCAGGCCTGTGGGGGAACTCGATCATCTGCTGGTTGGCCAGCAGCTGCGGCGGGGTGCAGGAGTCGATCCGGATCGGAAAGAGTTTCTTGCCCAGGGATCGGGCCATGGCCACCTCAGCGAAGCACCAGTAGGAGGCCACGGAATGCTGGCTGCAGAGCACGATCACGGCCCGGCACACACGCAGCTGTTGATACAACTCCTGCTCCCAGTCCCGCCCGGCCGGAATGCCGACCTGCGGATCGAAATCGAGAAACAGGGATTCGAAGTGCCGCTCCTGCAACCAGGCGGACAGTTGCTGGGCCGTGGCGTTGTCCTTGCTGCTGTGGCTGATGAAGATGGCGGTCATCGTGGGTCCTGGGGAGCCCGGGGATGCTCTGGCTAGGCGCGCGTTATACCTACCGACACTTCCATCCCGACGACCTGTAGGATACCCGCTGGCGGCGGAACTTCCCTGTGCCAGGCAGGTGCTCCCAGCCAGCACCCATTGAGCAGCAAGCTTCGGCCCGTTGGCCAGGGTGACAGATCGACAACTGTCCGCCGGCAAACCAAAGCCTATAAAATCCCTTATGATGTGCGTTTGTTGGTATGGCAAAATATGGCAAAATTACCCAGAAAAATCACAATCGCGGCAGTCGTAGTAGGGCCCTTTTTGGTAGCAAGCGCGACCGTTGCGGCGGAGTCCGGGGATAAGTTGCGAGAGGCTAAGATCATTGGGATTCTTGGGAGCAAGCAGGTATACATCAATAAGGAGCCTGCTCGCCTCAACGCAGTGGCTCGTTCAGGAGGCACAATCGGGACGGGTGGCAACTCGCGGGCAAGGCTTCTGTTCGATCCCAGAGTGGTGAAGGACAACATTGGGCTGCTCAAGCCCAACACAAGGATTAAGATCGGCAGTCGTTGCTTCAATCTAGAAGATGGTGAGATCTGG
>JBJTUJ010000276.1:0-4608 GCA_046080685.1 Cyanobium sp.
TCTGGCAGGGGGAGGGGGCATCGCGGCAGGGCGGCTCCGGCCTGGGGCTGGCAATCGCCCGGGCCATCGCCCGCGCCCATGGCGGCGAGGTGCAGGTGGCGGACGGGCGGCCCGGGCACTGCAGCCTGGAGGTGCAGCTGCTGGTGAGGTGGAGGGGGTGCTGCGCAGCCTGCCCGGTGTGCTGGAGGTGCACCACGTGCATGTGTGGGCGATGAGCACCTCGCAGAATGCGCTCACCGCCCATCTGGTGCGCCAACCCGGCATCCACGGTGACCTGGCGCTGCTGCACGAGGCAAAGCGCCGGCTGGCCCACCTGGGCATCGCCCACAGCACCCTCCAGCTGGAACCCCCTTCCCCTTCACCTGCCGCCTGAACGTTCGATGGCCCGTCGTCCCTACCAACCCTCCCTGCTGCGCCTGCTCCATGGCCTGGTGGCGCTCGTGGCGGCGGGCTGCTGGATCAGCGGCCTGGTGGTCTACAGCCGCTTCGACGGCCGCTGGCTGCGGCTGCCCTTCACCCCTCCGGGCGACTGGGTCGATGTGCACGGCAGCATCGGCGTGCTGCTGGTGCTGGCGGCGGTGCCGTTCGTGGCCTATGCCTTCGGCCCGGGCCGGGCCCGGCTGGCCCGGGCAGCCAATGCGGCCGCGCTGGCGGGCCTGATCCTGGCGGTGGCCAGCGGCCTGCGGATGGATGAGCACGCGGTGCGGGCGGGAGCGCTGCAGGAGCCTGCCTACGTGATGCACGTGGGCATCGCCCTGCTGCTCACCCTGGCGGTGCTGGGCCACCTTGGCGGGGTGCTGGCCCGGGGCGGCTGGCCCCTGGCCCGCTCGATGTTCAGCCCCAGCCTCAAGAGCGGCGATCTGCCCACCGACTGGCCGGCCCAGCTGCGGCGCTTCGCCGGCCGGGGCTGAATCCCTCAGCTCGCTTCCTCGTCTTCCAGCAGCAGCTGGGTGAAGGCGGTGTAGAGCTCGTCGCGGAGCTGAGCGTCGGAATCGGGGGCCCGCCCGCCCCGGCCCGCCCGTCGGCGGGAGTCGAGACCCGCGGCTGGAGCTGAGGGGGCTGGGCGCGCCTCCTGTTCCAGGCCCTTGAGGCGATCCATCAGGTGCGGCGGCACGGTGCCGTCGCGGCTGGCATCCATCAGTTCGTGGAACAGCAGCCCCGGATCCTGCTCGGTTTCCACTCGATGGCGCCGGTCCACCGCCCGGGGGGGCGGCGCAGTTTCGCCCGGTGTGGGCAGGGGCAGCTTGCTCGGCAGGGTGCGGCCGAGGGCTTCCAGTCGTTCGCGGCTGTGGGCGTCGAAGCTCATGGTGGGCTCAAGGTCGGCTCGTGGGAGGGGGGAGGCTGACGGGCGGGAAAGCTGCTCAGCCACAGGCGAGGCTCTCGCGGGTGCTGCGGCCCGTGGCGGCATTGGTGCCGCTGGCCAGGGCGCAGAGACGCTTGTGGGCGTCGCCCCGCAGGGGCACGTTGCTGAAGTCGGCTCCCTCGATCTGCAGATCGCCCTCGAAGCGCGTGTTGAAGGCGAAGGCATCCTCCAGCCGGGCGTCGCGCAGGTCGGTGCCATCGAATACAGCCCCGTCGAGGGTGGCCTCCCGCAGGTCGGCGCCATGAAGGTCGGCGTCCTGCAGCTTGGCGCCGAACAGGCTGGCGCCGCGCAGGTCGGCCCCGGAGAGATCGGCGTCGCGCAGGTTGGTGAGATTGAAGGTCACGCCCCGCAGGTCGGCGCCATGGAAGTCGGCGCCGATCAGCACCTGTTTGGCGTAGTCCATCGCCGCCGCGGCCCGCCCGGGCATCGCCAGGGGCAGGCCGAACACGGCCAGCAGAACCATCAGAGCGGCCCCGATCCGCCCCCACAGGGGCCCTCTGCGGCGGTCCCACCGGCGGGGGTCCGAGCGGGCGAAGACGGAGTGGCGGGGGCGGTCCATCGGCGGGGGGCACGGAGTTCCAGCCTAGGAACGGGGTTGGGGCGGCGGTTCCGCCCGACTAGCCTGAATTTGGGCGTTCAGCACGCAGGCCACGCCCGGCCTCCCGTGTCCTCGCCCCTTCCTCGCCCCTTCCTCGTGGTGCCCGTTCCGCCGTGACCGCAGCCGACCTCACGGCCCTTCCCTGCCCCGCCGGTGAGACCGCTGCCCTGCCTTCGGGCCCCTGGCAGGGCCTGCTCGAACGACGGGGACATCCGGCTGCGCTGGCCGATCGCCAGGGTGTGCTGCGGATGATGAGTGCCGCCTTCGCCCGCCGTCTCGGCCGCACGACGGTTGAGCTTCAGGGGCAGCCGGTGGCCGGGCTGATCACGGCGGAGCAGCACCGCTACCTGCAGGGGCTGCCCCAGGGGATGCGCCAGGTGCTGATGCTGCCGGTCCGTGCCGACGCTCCGCCCCTGCGCCTGAGCCGGCTGCAGGCGGCCGACGCGGCGTCAGCTGCCTGGCTGCTGCTGGAGCTGCCCGATCAGCGCCTCGAGCGCCGGGCCCTCGAAGCGCTGTTCCGCGACCACGGCGGTGCCGTTGCCCTGCTGCATCTGCAGCAGCTGGATCTGGTGCAGGGAAAGCTGGGTCTGCAGGCCGGCGAGGCCCTGCTTGAGGTGCTGGCCCATCGGCTCGCCGGCTGCCTGCCTCCCGGCGGCCTGTTCTGCCGGGAGGGCGGCGACCGGTTCCTGGTGCTCCTGCCGGGCGACTGGAGTCCGGAGGGGGCGCTCCAGGCCCTCGACGGACTGCTCGGCGCCCTCGAGGAACCGCTCACCCTCAGCGAGCATGTGCTCGAGCCCGCCTTGCACGTGGGCGTGGCGCGCTCGCCCGCCGACGGCAGCGAGTTCGGCCCGCTCCACCGCGCCGCCACCCGTGCGCTGGAGCTGACCCACAAGCCCCCGGTGAGCGCCTGCCGGCTGGCGGAGCCGCCGGAGCGGGGTCTGCAGCTGCGGGAACGGCTCGCCGGTCCCCTGGCCATCGCCCTGGAGGGGGAGGGGCTGGAGCTGGCCTTCCAGCCGATCCTGGAGCTCGAAAGCTCGCGGCTGGTGGGGGCCGAGGTGCTCTGCCGCTTTTACGACCCGGTGCTGGGGCGCCAGGTTCCCGGCGATTTCATCAACGTGGCCGTGGCCACCGAGCAGATCTCGGCCCTGGGCCGCTGGGTGGTGGAGGCGGCCCTGGCCACCCTCGCCGCCTGGGACCGGGCCGGTCACCGTCTGGAGCGGATCGGCATCAACATCTCGGCCCTCCAGCTGGAGGATCCCCACGGCATGCCCTTCCTGCGGGAGGCTGTGGTTCGCCACGGTCTGGCCACCGACAGGGTGGTGCTGGAGCTGGCGGAGGCCGATGTGATCGCCCTCAGCGCTCGGGCGGTCGATCACCTGCGGGACCTGCACCGCCAGGGCTTCCGCCTGGCGATGGATGATTTCGGCACCGGCAATTGCGGGCTCAAACGCCTCACCCAGCTGCCCTTCAGCCAGGTGAAGGTGGACCGGAGCCTGATCGCCGCGATCGACTACGACCCGATGCAGCAGGCGATGCTGATGGCGCTGGTCACCACCGCCGCCGGCAGCGGCGTCGACCTGGTGGCGGAGGGGATCGAGCGCTCCCGCCAGCTGCAGATGCTCCAGAGCCTTGGCTGTTGCTATGGCCAGGGCTTCCACCTGGCGCCACCCCTGAGCGCGGCGGAGATGGAGGCGGCCCTGTCCGAGCCCTCCGGTCGCTGGCGCGCCGATGCCGCGGGTGGCGTCAGGGTCGGGGAAGGCTGAGGCGGGCCTTCGCCACCCTTCCTTGCCGCGCACGTCCCAGCAGCGCAGCGGCGACTTCGCCGAACAGCGGGCCTTGAGGCTGCTGCAGCAGCGCGGCTGGCGGCTGCTCTCGCGGCAGTGGCGCTGCCGCTGGGGCGAACTCGACCTGGTGATGGCCAAGCCGGGGCGGCTGCTGGTGGTGGAGGTGAAGGGGCGCCGCCAGAGTCGGGGCGGCTGGAGCAGCGATGGCCTCGATCACCGCAAGGGCCGCCGGATCGCCCGGGCCTGGGCCTGCTGGTGCGCCGCCCATCCCGACTGGGCGGAACGGCCGGTGGAACTGGTGGCGGCCCTGGTGCCCCTGCCGCCGCAGGCGGGCCCGGTGCGCTGGATCCGCCTGCTGGTCTGAGGCAGGGGATCAGGGGGCCGTGGAGGGGGCCCCAGCGGGCGGCGCCGGGGTGGTCTCGTAGAACACCGTGCAGCGGTAGCGGTCGTTGTTGCCGGACATGCCGACGTCCTGGCAGGCGGTGCGGGTCACCGTGGCGCCGCGGGGCACCCCCTGCAGGGCCCGCTGCTGGGCGTCGCCGCGGTCCCAGGTGGATTCGGCGGTGGAGCTTCCCGCCCGGGCCTGCCCGGCCGCCAGGGTCAGCGCCAGCAGGGGCAGGAGCAGGGCCGCCCGCGCGCAGCGGCGTAAGGAGGGGAACGGGGCAGGCATGGCGGCAGGGCACACATCCGCTTCCATGCTGGCCAGGACGGCCGCCGATGCCACGTCCCTGCAATCTGGAGGCAGTCGAAGGCTTGCCATGGCGTTCCAGGGTCATCGGGCGCGCAAGCGTTTCGGCCAGCACTGGCTCACCGATGCCACCGTGCTGGATCGGATCGTGGCCGCCGCCGAGCTGGAGGAAGGC
>JBJTUJ010000277.1:0-3184 GCA_046080685.1 Cyanobium sp.
TCAGGCGGCGCTGGCGGCCGAGCGCTGGCTCAGCCACCGGGGCCTGGCCGTCACGAAGTCGCGGGAGGAGGTGGAACCCCGAGAAGTGGGCGAACCGAAGCGCACCGCCGAGAGCACCGAAGCGAACTACGACCCCGACGCCCTGTGGCAGAAGGGCAGCTACGCCTTGCGCAAGCTGTACCACGACAGCACCAAGCCCCTGCTGGTGGTCTACACCTCCCCCACCTGCGGCCCCTGCCACGTGCTCAAGCCCCAGCTCAACCGGGTGCTCGACGAGCTCGGCGGCCGCGCCCAGGGTGTGGAGATCGACATCGAGGCCGATCAGGACATCGCCGTGCAGGCCGGTGTCAGCGGCACCCCCACCGTGCAGCTGTTCTTCGACAAGGAACTGAAGCAGCAGTGGAAGGGTGTGAAGCAGCGCAGTGAGTTCCGCGAGGCGATCGAGGCGCTGATCGGCATTCACGCCTGAGGGCGCAAGCCCCCAGGGAAGGGATCAGCGCTGTGGGATCAGCGCCGCCGGGGGCCGCCGGGCCGGTTGCCGCCGGGCCTTGGGCCCGTGGCCCCGGCGTTGCGTTCCCGGTAGGTGATGCGGCCGCGCGAAAGGTCGTAGGGGCTGATCTCCACCAGCACCTTGTCGCCCGCCAGCAGCTTGATGCGGAATTTGGTGAGCTTGCCCGCTGCCCTGCAGAGGCACTGGTGACCGGCCGGCTGCTCAAGGGTGACGAGATAGAACCCGTTTCCCTGCTCCTTCTCGATCACTCCGGACGTTTCGATCATGCGGGCGGCGGTTCGCAGGACAGACAGAAAGCGATCCTAGGCCGCGGCCGACGCCCGGTTCGCCGGCCGGGCGCGATAGGATCCTGCCCATCTCCATGCCAGCCGATGATCCTGCCACCCCTGTCGATGGATCTCGGGCTGCTGCTGATCTCGATCGGCGTTGTCAACCTCTGGCGCGCCCGCACCGACGGCTGAACGCACCGGGGGACAGGGATCTGACCAGCCTGCTGTTCCACAAGCCCTACGGCGTCCTCAGCCAGTTCACGCCGGAACCCGGCAGCCGCTGGCGAGCCCTCGACGAGTTCATCGGCGTCCCGAGTGTGTATGCCGCAGGCAGGCTGGACGCCGACAGTGAAGGCCTTCTGCTTCTTACTGATGACGGGTTGCTGCAGCACCGGCTCACCGATCCCCGGTGGGGCCACTGGCGCCGCTACCTGGTGCAGGTTGAGGGAACCCCGCAGGCAGAGGACCTGGTGCGGCTCGCTGAAGGCGTAGTGATCCAGGGGCGGCGGACCCTGCCGGCCCGGGTCCGCGCCATCGCCCATCCGGAGCTGCCGGAACGGGATCCGCCGATCCGCCATCGCCTCTCGGTGCCCACTGCCTGGCTGGAGCTTGACCTGCGGGAGGGGCGCAATCGTCAGGTGCGGCGCATGACCGCAGTGGTGGGTCTGCCGACCCTGCGCCTGGTGCGGGTGGGGATCGATCTCATGGATGGGGGCCCTCCCCTCACCCTGGCGGGACTGGCCCCGGGTCAGTGGCGGGAGCTGACCGCCAGCGAAGGGCGCCGCCTCAGCCGAGGGCGTCCCTGAGTTCGCGCACGGTCTGCAACTGGCCGTAGTAAAAGTTCGCCCGGGCGCGCCGATCGGCATCCTCCAGGGTGTCGAGGGCATCGAATCCCAGGCTCTGCCACAGCTCATGGCCACAGGCCCGGGAGATCTCGGCCGTGGCCTCGTCCTCGAGGTTGGCCAGCCGGCGCTGGAGGTTCTTGATCTGGGCGATGGCCATGGCGAGGGGCAGAGCAGCCTGATGAGGCGATAGTACAAAGATGCCAGTCAGGGTCGCTCCCGAGGGGCTGGGGCTTCAGAAGGGCAGTTTCTTCTTGGCGTCCTTGTCGAGATCGGCCTCCATCTCGCGCAGCCGCCGCAGGATCGTGTCGTAATACTCCTTCAGGTAATCCTCCAGCCGTGTGGTGGCCTCCGGATCGAGGCCGAAGGCCTCGTAGCTCTCCGCCATCGGCGCATCGAAGGCGCGACCGGCGGTCACCACCTCGGCGAAGGCCAGCCGCTCAGCCACGTTCAGGCTCGAGGCGAAAAAGCCCGTGAGGGCCTGCATCCAGCGCAGCAGCACCGGCGGCACCCGGAACAGGCGGGCCTCCTTGCCGCAGTTGCGCTCGCACAGCTGGGTGATTTCCCCGGTCGTCCAGGCCTTCGGGCCCACCACCGGAAACGCCTGACGGATCGTCTGCGGACGCTCCAAGGACGCCACCGCAAAGCGGGCGATGTCCTGGGTGTTCATATAGCCGATCGGGGTGGGGGTGCCGCTCACCCACACCGTCTGACCTTCGAGCACGGGGATGGCGAACTGGCTGATCAGACCCTGCATGAAGGCCCCACAGCGCAGGGTGGTGAAGTCGAGATCGGAGGCTTCCAGCCACTGCTCGGTGCAGGCCTTGATGTCCATCAGGGGCACGGTGCGGTGGCGTTCGGCCTCCAGCAGCGAGATGAACACCAGACGCTTCACGTCGGCGCGGGCCATGGCGGCGAACAGGTTCTGCTTGCCGGTCCAGTCGACGTCATAGGAACTGCCTTCTCCGGCCCGAGCGGTGGCGGCATCGATCACCGCGTCCTGACCCTCGAGGGCATAGTCGAGGCTGGCGGGCTCCAGCAGGTCTCCCCGCGTGAGCTCGCATCCCCATTCCTGCAGGAAGGCGGCCCGGCGGGGGGATCGCACCATGCAGCGCACGTCGTGGCCGGCATCGAGAGCCCGACGGGCGATCTGGCGGCCGAGGGTTCCCGTCGCACCGACGACCAGTACCTTCATGTGCGCTTGCTGACGGAGGGGCCGAGCCTAGGGGTGCACCCGACGGCGACGCGAACGGTCCGGGGCTCAGCGATCGAGCAGCTTCAGCAGGATCGCGCCACCGGCCAGACCCACCGGAATCAGCACCCAGAACAGAGCGGCGGTGCCGAAGAGTTCAGAGGCCATGAACCCGCGGAACGAATGCGTACCTGTTTAGCAGGCCTGGCGGCTCGCCATGGCCAGGATCCGGGGCCATGGGGCATCGCTCCGCACGGTGCCCGGCATCACGGCGCCGGCGCTGGCCCGATGGCCTTCGCCCTGCAGTCGCTCGATCAGCTCCGCCAGCGGCGGCGGTCCCTGGCCCAGGGTGCGCGCGATCGTGGCCAGG
>JBJTUJ010000278.1:0-3122 GCA_046080685.1 Cyanobium sp.
GCCAGGCCCGAGTCGTCGGCGAGGGCCCAGCAGCCGGTGGCCAGGGCCACCGCCGTGGCCTTCTGCCGGGCGTTCTCGGCGAAGGTGTGGCCCGTCTCCTCCACCTCCATCCCCTCGGGCATCGGCCGCACCTCCAGGGGCAGCGCCTCCAGCAGGTGGGCGAACTCCCGCACCTTGCCCGCATTGCCGCTGGCGATCACCAGGACGGTCATCTCAGATCCCCTCCGCCAGCTGGCGCGCCCAGGCGAGCACCGCGGCCACCCGCGCCGCGTCGGGGGCCTCGCAGTAGAGCCGCAGCAGGGGTTCGGTGCCGGAGAAGCGCAGCATCAGCCAGTGATTCGGTCCCAGCCGCAGCTTGACGCCGTCAGTCGTGATCAGCTCAGCCACCGACGCTCCGGCCACGTCGGTGGGCGGGGTCTCCGCCAGAAAGCGCTCCAGACGCCCGCGGGCGGCCATGTCGGGTAGGCGCAGGTCGAGGCGGTCGTAGGCGGCGGCCCCACCACAACGCTCCTGCAGGGCATCGATGCGCTGGCCCAGGGGGACGCCGCCCTCCACCAGCGCCTCGATCAGCAGCAGGGCGGCGAAGGGGGCATCGCGCTCCGGCAGGTGCATGCCGAAACCCACCCCGCCCGATTCCTCCCCACCCACCAGCACGTCGCCGCTCAGCATCTCGGCGGCGATGTACTTGAAGCCCACGGGCATCTCCAGCACGGGGCGGCCGAGGTCCTCCGCCACCAGCCGCATCAGGTCGGAGCCGCTCACGGTCTTGATCACCGTGCCTGCCAGCCCCTTCGCCCGGGCCAGGTGGTCGATGAACAGGGGCATCAGCAGCTGGGTGCTGCAGAACCGACCGTTCTCGTCCACCGCGGCGATGCGGTCGCCGTCGCCGTCGAACACGATCCCCATCGCCGGCCGGCCGGCGGCGGTGCTCTCCCTCACCGCGGCGATCAGCACCTGCAGGTAGGGCGCCAGCGGCTCGGGCGGATTGCCACCGAACAGGGGATCGCGCTGCGAGCGGATCTCGCGGATCGCGCCGGAGGCCAGCGCCTCCTCCCCCAGCAGGGCCGGCAGCACGCCGGCGGCCGAGCCATGCATCGGATCCACGATCACCCGCAGCCCCAGCCGCTCCAGCCCCGCCGCCAGGGCGGCCGTGTCCACCAGGTTCCGCAGCCCGGCCACGTAGCTCCCCAGGGCATCGAAGCGGCGGGTCTCGCCGGGGATCGGCACGGTGATCCCCCCGGCCTCGAGGCGCCGCTCCACCCGCTGGGTGAAGTCCCCCTCCACCGACCCGCCGAACGGGCCCTTGATCTTCAGGCCCAGCCATTCGGGGGGGTTGTGGCTGGCGGTGATCACCAGGGCCCCGAGGGCTCGGCGCTCCACCACCGCCCAGCTGGAGGCCGGGGTGGGGGTGGGGGAGCTGGAGAGAACCGGCTCGAGATCGGCGCCGCTCACGGCGCTGGCGATGGCCTCGGCCAGTTCCGGGGCCAGGAAGCGGCGGTCGTAGCCGATCACCACCTCGCGCGAGCGCAGGTCGGCCGGCGCGCTGGCCGCCAGCTCCCCGGCCGCGGCCGCCGCCACCGGCAGCAGACGCTCCACCGTGATGTCCACACCGAGGATGCCACGCCAGCCGTCGGTGCCGAAGGCGATCGGGCTGGCTGCCAGCGGCAGGGGGGCGGAGGCCATGCGCAGGGCTGGGCGGAATGGGCTGGTGATAGCAGCCGCTCCCACCCCCTGAGCGCGCCAAGGTGCCGGCCCTCGGGCAGGCCACCGGCGCGGCCCTAGCGTCGCCCTGTGCCCGCATCTTCCCCTCTGCTCAACGACCGCCTGCTGCGCAGCTGGCTGCGCTGCCGCCGCCGCGCCTGGCTCGACCGCCACGGTCCGCCGCTTCAGCGGCAGTGGAGCGCCCATCGCGCCCTGGCCCTCGACGACCAACTGCGGGGCTTCCAGACCCTGCTCCCCGACCGTCCGGGGCATGGCGAGTCCGCCGCCGCCGCGGGCGCGGCCGGTGTGATGGGGCTGCGGCTGCGGGGGTACGGACCCGACGGGCTGAAGGTGGAAGCCCATCCCCCGCTGCTGGAGCGGGTGGGCGGCACCAGCCGCTGGGGGGCCCACGCCTACCGCCCGGTGCTGGCCCGCCAGGGCCGCAACCTCACGCGCGAACATCGCCTTCAGCTCGCGCTCTGGGGCCGCCTCCTGGCCGAGCACCAGGAGGCGGAGGTGCCCCACGGGCTGGTGGTGGCCGGGTCGGGCCGCGGCCTGGAACGGGAACGCCTCGCCCTGGGTGGGAGCCTGCAGCGCCAGCTCGATGAGGCCCTCCAGCGCCTCGCGGCCGACCTCGCGCGCTCGACGCCGCCGCCGCTCACCAGCGACCGCAAGAAGTGCACCCTCTGCTGCTGGCGCGGGATCTGCGACGCCGAGGCCGCCGCAGAGGGCCATCTCAGCGAGGTGAGCGGCATCGGTGGCCGCCGCCGGGAGCTGCTGGTGGCCCTCGGCATCGACAGCCTGCCCCAGCTGGCCGCCGCCGATCCGGCCGCCCTGGCGGAGGCGCTGGCGGTGCACGGGGAGCAGCATCGCGAGGTGGCTCCCCAGCTGGTGGCCCAGGCCCGGGTGCAGCAGCAGGGCCGGGCCCTGCGGCGCCCGGAGGCCGAGGGCCCGGCCCTGCCGGAGCTGGAGACGGCCCCGGGGGTGCTGCTCTACGACATCGAGTCGGATCCCGATGCCCGTGACGATTTCCTCCATGGCCTGCTGATCCTTCCCCGCGATCCCGCCGGCCACTGGCCCACGGCGGCAGACGATCCCGGCCGCTATCAGCCGCTGCTGGCCCTGCAGGAGCACGGCGAAGCGCGGCTGTGGGCCCGGCTGCGGCGCCTGCTGGCCTCTTACCCCGACTGGCCGCTGCTGCACTGGGGCGAGACTGAGGCCCTGGGCCTGCTGCGCCTGGCGGAGCGTCAGGGCGCGCCCGAGGCGGAGCGGGCGCTCCTCAAGGCCCGGCTGATCGACGTGCATGTGCGGCTGCGGCGCCAGTGGCTGCTGCCGGTGAACAGCTACGGGCTCAAGGCCGTGGCCGGCTGGCTGGGCTTCCGCTGGCGGCAGCGCGGCGTCGACGGGGCCCGCTGTCTGCT
>JBJTUJ010000279.1:0-3472 GCA_046080685.1 Cyanobium sp.
CGGATCGAGCCCGCCACCCGGCTGGAAGGCGGAGCGGAGTTTCCAGGGTTGGGGATCGATCTGGAGCCGATCTGGGCGGAGTGAGGCCGTCGCCTTCCGTTCTGCAAGCGGCAGGACCGCCGCTCATGCCAGCATCACCCCCACCCCAGCGGCCCAGGCCGCTTCCGCCAGATCCCCATCCCGGGTGGCGATCGGCAGCTGCAGCAGCCAGGGGGCATGGGCGTCGACCTGGCTCAGCTAACGGGCATTGGCGTCGCTATAGTCATTGGCCTGTTTGGCCAGAAATTAACCGCACAACACGGAGTTGTCGAGCACAAAGGACGTGCCGTCTCTGTTCTGGTTCGGTGGCGTCTGGCTCAATCGAGGCCCTCCCGGGCGATGGCCCGCAGTTCTCCCTCCAGGACCAGACCATCCCGCAGTTGCAGCAGTTTCTCCACGGCGGCCTGGACGCAAACGCCCCGGCGGCTGATGGTGACGTCCTCCCCTTGCTCCACCAGCTCGACCAGCGCTGACAACCGGTTCCTGGCCTCCGCCAGCGGCACGGCCGCCGCTGGCCCATGGGGCAACTCCGCCTGGAGCGCCGGCTGAATCCGCCGCGGGGCTCCTTGCATCTGTTGCCAGCTGCCGTGGATTTCAGACACCCGGGGACTGCCCCAGCGGTTGCGGCTTCACCAGAGGCTGCACTGCCCCTGCTGACGCAGCAGATGATCGGCCAGCACCAGGGCCACCATCGCCTCCACCATCGGCACGGCCCGCGGCACACGCAGGGGTCATGTCGGCCCCTGGCCGCCAGGGTGGTGGCCTCGCCGCGGATGTTGAGCGGCATGATCCCAGGCACGTAGAGAATCTCTGGTTAGCGAAGACGGCGAAAGCTGTTGTTGATCCATGGGCGATCACGGGGGCGGCTGCAGCCGTGCCTCCAGCGCGCTACGCAACTGGCCGATGAGGGTGAGCAGGTGCTCCCGGCTTGCGGGCAGTGGCGTGTCTTCCGGCGAGTAGCGGGCCTTGACGGCAAACTCCTGCAGCTCCAGCAACTCCTCCGGCAACTTCGCCCCGGCCAGGAGCTGGAGGCGTGCCAGGTCGTGGCTGAGGGGCGGCTGCTGATCGGCCAGCACGATCAGGCCTTTGAGCAGATTCTCCACGCACTGCTGGGCGAGGAACCCCCAGTTCTCCTGCGCGAAGCCCGGATCCAGGCTGGCTGCCAGCGACTGCTCATGCCGCAACGCCAGCCGCAGAATGGCGCGGGCGTCCTCCTCAGGTGGCATCAAGCGGCACCCCTTCGCGGTGGATGTGGCCCAACACATGCCAGCGGGAGCCAGCCCACTGGCTGGTGGTGGCCGCATCGCTGATCAGCAGGTCGAGGTCCACCGGCAGCAGGGGCAGAAGCAGGCTGCGCACCCGGCGGCGTAGCTGCTTGTCCCGTTCCGGCGTGAGGGTGCCCGCCACGATCAGCAGCAGGTCGAGGTCTGAGTCCCGTCGCGCGGTGCCACGGGCGCGGGAGCCGAACAGAACCATCCTGCTGATCTCAGGGTCCTGGCCCAGCTGCGCCAGGGCTGCGCCGATCTCCGCTGCCTCCAGCCCCGGTCCGAGCAGGCCCTGGTGCCGGGGGGTGGGGGACAGACTGGCCACCCCTTCAGGCTAGGCGCCACCTCAGCGGGTGCAATCCACCTCAGCCCAAGGCCGGCAGCTGAGGTTCGGCCTTCGCCGCAGCTGGGCCGGGGGGCAGCGGCAGGGCCAGGGCGGTGCCGTCGCTGTCGAACAGGCGCCAGCCGCTGGCCTCCACATCCAGGTGAACGGTTTCGCCAGGCACCAGCTGGCGGCCGGGATCAGCGCGAACCTGCACCAGGTGCCCGCCCTCCGCCAGCCGGCAGGTGAGCAGCTGCTCGTTGCCCAGGGCCTCGTCGTGGCACACCTCCGCCGCCAGGTTGCGGTTGGTGGCCGGGGCCAGGCGCAGATGCTCCGGGCGCAGGCCGGCGGTGAGGCTCTGGCCCACCCCGGCGGCGCTGGCGCCGGCCAGCGGCTCCTCCAGGGTGAAGCGGCGGGAGCCCAGCAGCAGCTGACCGGCCGCCGGGATCAGCACCGGCAGCAGGTTCATCGCCGGGCTGCCGATGAACTGGGCCACGAACAGGTTCGCCGGCCACTGATACAGCTCCATCGGCGTGCCCAGCTGCTGCAGCCGCCCGGCGTTGAGCACGGCGATGCGGTGCCCCATCGTCATCGCCTCCACCTGGTCGTGGGTGACGTAGAGCGTGGTGGTGCCCAGGCGGCGCTGCAGGTCGACGATCTGGGCGCGGGTGCCGGTGCGCAGCTTGGCGTCGAGGTTGCTGAGGGGCTCATCCATCAGGAAGACCGCCGGCTGGCGGGCGATCGCCCGGCCCAGGGCCACCCGCTGCTTCTGACCGCCCGAGAGCTCCTTCGGCAGCCGCTCCAGCAGCGGGCCGAGTTCCAGCATCCCCGCCACCTCCCGGATGCGGGCCTCGATCCGCTCCTCCCGTGGCGATGGCAGCCGCAGCCCCGGCGGCCAGCGGCGGCCGGCGCGGTGCAGGGCGTCCTGGAGCTGCTGGAGCGGCGAGCGCGGCCGGCTGCGGCGCAGGCCGAAGCCGATGTTGTCGGCCACGCTCAGGTGGGGATAGAGGGCGTAGCTCTGGAACACCATCGCCACGTCCCGCTGGGCGGGCCGCAGCCGGCTCACCGGCCGCTCGCCCACGTAGATCTCGCCGCTGCTGGGGGCCTCCAGGCCCACCAGCAGCCGCAGCAGGGTGCTCTTGCCGCAGCCAGAGGGCCCCACGAGCACCAGGAACTCCCCATCCTCGATCGCCAGATCGAGCTGGCGCAGTACCTCCACCGGGGCACCGCCGCGCCGGGGGGGATAGATCTTGCCGACCTGCTGGAAGCGAACCTCGGCCAAACCGCCCGCGCGACGGGTGGATCCTAGGGTTGCACCAATGCAGTTCATCGATCAGGCCCGCATCGCGGTGCGGGCGGGGCGCGGCGGCGACGGGATCGTCGCTTTCCGGCGCGAGAAATATGTGCCGGCGGGGGGACCCTCCGGCGGCGACGGCGGCCGCGGCGGCGACGTGCTGCTGCAGGCCGACGGCAATCTCCAGACCCTGCTCGACTTCAAATACAAGCGGTTGTTCGCCGCCATCGACGGGGTGCGCGGCGGCCCCAACCGCTGCACCGGTGCCAGCGGCCCGCCCCTGGTGATCAAAGTGCCCTGCGGCACCGAGGTGCGCGATGCCCGCACCGGCATCCTGCTGGGCGATCTCACCGATCCCGGCCAGCAACTGCTGGTGGCGGCCGGCGGCCGCGGCGGCCTCGGCAACGCCCACTACCTCAGCAATCGCAACCGGGCCCCGGAGAAGTTCACCGAGGGCCGGGACGGTGAGGAATGGACCCTCCACCTCGAGCTCAAGCTGCTCGCCGAGGTGGGGATCATCGGCCTGCCGAATGCCGGCAAGAGCACCCTGAT
>JBJTUJ010000280.1:0-3219 GCA_046080685.1 Cyanobium sp.
AAGGCCGCCCTGTCGGTTACCGCATCAACCGATGCGGAAGCCATGGCGAAAGCCCTGATCGGACCAGGCATCAGTTTTGTTCCTGGAAGCGCCACCTACGTCGGGGCAGGCGACGCCTCTGGCTTTTTCTTCGGCGACACGTCGATTTTCGGAAACCCAGCAGGGGCAAGTGGTGTTCTCTTCACTAACGGCTCCGTAACCAATGCATTGCCGCCGAACAACATCCCAAACGCCAGCAAGAACAACGGATTTGCTGACAGCCCTTACCTGAACACCCAGTTAGCCGGCATCGACACTAATGATGCTTCCACCCTGACCTTCAAGATCACCCTCAACCCTGGCATCGACGGAGTTCAGTGGACCTATGCATTCGGATCGGAGGAGTATCTTAGATTTGTGGGTGCAGAATTCAATGATATCTTCGCTCTCAGTCTGAGTGAGGACGGAATCAACTTAGCTAACCTTGCCCTCATCCCCTCAACGTCCCTTCCCCTTCCCGTAGCCATCAACAATGTCAACCCCGGCAACAATGCACAATACTATCGGGACAATCCAGTCAACTCGAACAACTACGCCACTCAGTACAACGGCCTCACCACCGTGCTCACCTCCTCGGCCACCGGCCTCACGTCAGGGAAGGAATACACCCTGAGCTTCGCCATCGCCGACGCGACCCACTTCAGCAATGACTCGGGTGTCTTTCTCCTCGGTAGATCCATCAGTGGCCAGGTCAGCGCCGTTCCCGGGCCGCTACCTCTGCTCGGTGCCGGCGCAGCCCTCGTCTGGTCTCGTCATCTTCGCAGCAGCATCAACGAAAGCGTTCGTTCCCGCTGAAGCACAGACTTGAACGGGATCGTGCAGGGGAAGGCCTCTCCTCTCAGCATTACTTCACTACTCAAGCGTGAACCAACCTTCAGGGCAAGTTGAGTCCAGCGGGCGCTTCGCAGGGTTGCTTTCCGTTGCGTCCATTGCGCTGTTGGTTGTTTTCACTTCAACCGTTTTCGGCTCGATACTGCCTTCGAAATTGATGGATCCAGTTTGGCAGCTCTCCACCACTGCCACTCTGATCAACAATGCCCCTGTTGCTCTTGTGGGGTTGGCCGGCATGCATCTGGCGAATCACCTGGATCCCGGCCATTCCATCCTCCGGCGCCGGCTTACCGTCTCTGCACGCTTGGCTCGGTTTGCCGTGGTGGGCTTCCTGCTGTTGGTGCCTGTTCAGCTCATGGCTGTCTGAAAAACCACCCATGCCCGTGAAACCGTTCAGAACCGTCAGATGGTCGCCGTCGATCGACGCATCGCTGAAGTCCGTCGAGCGGTCAATTCTTCGGCAACCGTTGAGCAACTTCAGGCCGAGCTCAGCCGGCTGAACCTGGGCACGTTGGTTGTCCGTATTGGCACAGCCGATGGGCAGGCTCGGCACTCTCCTTACCGGAGCAGGCAAGTCCAAGCCTGGTCTCGGCGATCAGCGCTCCCGTCCCGTGGTGGATCGGGACTACTTCGATCAGATCAGCAGCGACGACCACTGATCGGATCAGAGTTGCGCGCCGCAGTGCTTGCAGTGGCTGGCATCAACATCATGCCCCTCCTTCCGGCAGCCGGGGCATAGACGGATGCCTTGCTCCATTCCGCCCAGCCGCCGTCGGTTGGCCACCCCGATCTCGGCGGTGAGGATGCCGGTGGGCACGGCGATGATGCTGTAGCCCAGCAGCATCACGGCCGAGGCCATCAGGCGACCGAGGGGCTTCTCCGGCGCCACGTCGCCGTAGCCCACGGTGGTGATCGTGACCAGGAACACGAGGATCTTGCGCCGGGCCGCCAGCAGGGCGCTCCAGAGCAGCTCCGATTCCTCGAGATAAGCGGCCAGCTTCAGCACCCGGAACACCCGCAGCAGCCTCAGCACCCGCACCACCAGAAACACCTGGGCGCCGGGGATCAGCAGGCCGAGGAAGGTGGGCACGATCGCCAGCAGATCGACCACGCCGAAGAAGCTGACGGCGTAGCGGAGTGGCCCTGGCACGCACAGCAGCCTCAGCACGTATTCGAACGTGAACAGCAGGGTGAAGCCCCACTCCAGACCCTGGAACAGGGCCGCCCAGCGCTGGCGCAGCAGGGGGTCGCTCTCCAGGATCACCGTGAGCACGCTGAGGCCGATCGCCGCCAGCAGCACCGCATCGAAGAGCCGGGCAGGCCTGGTCTCAGCCTCAACGATCGTGCGGTAGAGCGCCTCCGGCCCCACGGCCCGGCGCAACAGCAGACCTGCCGCAACCAGGCTCGCCAGCACCAGGGGAACGAGCAGGGCCGGAGGGAAGGGCAGGGGGGGCACGCGTCAGCCGGCCCCCAGGTACGAGTCCCTCAGCGGCTCGTCGGCCCGCAGAACCGGGGCGGGCCCCTCCAGCCGCACCGCGCCGCTCTCCAGCACCACCCCCCGGTCGGCGATCTCCAGGGCGGCGGCGGCGTTCTGCTCCACTAGCAGCATCGTGAGGCCGCCCCGATGCAGCTCCGCCAGGGTGGCCATCACCTCGGCCACCAGCTTCGGGGCCAGGCCCAGGCTGGGTTCATCCAGCAGCAGCAGGGTGGGGCGGGCCATCAGCGCCCGGGCGATCGCCAGCATCTGCTGCTCGCCGCCCGAGAGGGTGCCCGCGAGCTGGTGGCGGCGCTCCGCCAGCCGCGGGAACAGGCCGTAGCAACGCTCCAGGTCGGCGGCGATCCGCTCGCGGTCGCGGCGCAGCCAGGCACCGAGTTCCAGATTGGCCGCCACACTCTGGCGGCTCAGCACCCGGCGCCCCTCGGGGCAGTGGCCAATGCCCAGGCGCACCGTGGTTTCGGTGCGGCAGCCGGTGCACTCGACCCCCTGCCAGAGCACGCGGCCAGCGGCCACCGGCACCAGGGAGGAGATCGCCCGCAGGGTGGTGGTCTTGCCGGCGCCGTTGGCACCCAGCAGGGTCACCAGCTCCCCGGGCCGCACCTGCAGATCCAGGCCCCGCACGGCGGTGACGGCCTCATAGCAGACCACCAGTCCCTGCAGCTCCAGCAGGGGAGCCGCCAGGCCGGGGGCGGCGCCAACGGTGTGGGCGGCGCTCATGGCGAACCTTCAGGGGCGGGGCCTCCGGGGGCGGGGCCTCCGGGGGCGGGCCCGCCGCCCAGATAGGCCTCGATCACCGCCGGATCGTGGCGCACCCGCTCGGGGGTGCCCAGGGCGATGCGCCGGCCGAAGTT
>JBJTUJ010000281.1:0-2920 GCA_046080685.1 Cyanobium sp.
CGGCGCGATCCTCAGCAGCTTCCCCGCCGAGCAGCGCGAGCGCGCCGCTGCCCTGCTGGACACCCTCGAGACCCAGCTTCAGGACCTGGCCAGTGCGGCCGAAGGCCAGCAGCGCGATCCGTTCCTGGCCACCCGCCATGAAGCCCTCACCAGCATCGGCGCCGCGGAAGCGCTGCTTGTGGGCCCGTTCCCCTTCACGATCCCGGCCGAGTACGACGACCTCCCCCGCCTGGTCGGACGGGCCACCGTGCGGCTGACGACCACCAAAGGCGACCTCACCGCCGTGGTCGACGGTTACAACGCTCCCCTCACGGCCGGAGCCTTCGTGGATCTGGTGCAGCGGGACTTCTACGACAAGCTGCCCTTCTCCCGGGCGGAGGACTTCTACGTGCTGCAGACCGGGGATCCCTCTGGTCCGGAGGACGGCTACGTGGATCCGAAGACCCGCGCCGAGCGGCACGTGCCCCTGGAGATCCGGGTGCCAGGCCAGGAGGCCCCCTACTACAGCCAAACGTTCGAGGAACTGGGTCTGTTCAAGGCCCAGCCCGTGCTCCCGTTCAACGCCAAGGGCACCCTGGGCTGGGCCCATTCCGACGAGAACCTCGACGACGGCTCCTCCCAGTTCTTCCTGTTCCTCTCCGAGCCCGAGCTCACGCCGGCGGGTCTCAACCTGATCGACGGCCGTTATGCCGCCTTCGGCTACGTGGTGGATGGCTTCGACGTGCTCAACGAACTCACCGCCGATGACGGCATCGTGTCGGCGAAGCTGCTGGAAGGAGCGGAGAACCTCAGGCCCCACGCCTGAGCGCCATGGACCGGAGCGGGGGCGAGGACACGGCACCCGAGACCCTGGGGGATCTGGGGGAATGGGAGCTGATCCGGCGGCTCGGGTGCTTCGCGCCCGAACACCAGTTCAGCGACGATGCGGCGCTGCTTTCGGCGGCCGCGCCGGGGGAAGGCGACCTGGTGATCAACACCGACGTGCTGGTGGAGGGGATCCACTTCAGCGACGCCACCACCGGGGCGGCGGATGTGGGCTGGCGGGCGGCGGCAGCCAACCTGTCCGATCTGGCGGCGATGGGGTGCTCGACGGTGGTGGGCCTCACGGTGGGCCTGGTGGCCCCGGCGGCCACCCCTTGGCCCTGGGTGAAGGAGGTATACGGCGGTCTGACGTCGGTTCTGGAGCGTTATGGCGGCGTGCTGCTGGGGGGCGACTGCAGCGGCGGCGCCCAGCGGCTGCTGGCGATCACCGCCCTGGGGCGCCTGCCGATCACCGGTGGTCCGATCCGCCGCAGCGACGGCCTCCCCGGCGACGTGCTGGTGTGCACCGGTCTCCACGGCCTCAGCCGCCTGGGGCTGGGCCTGCTGCAGGGGGAACTACAGCTTCCTGCCACCGAAGGCGGCGAGCCGGCACTCCCTGATCTGGCGGCGCGGGCGATCGAGGCCCATCGACGCCCACGGCCCCGGCTCGACGCGGTGCACAACCTGATCGCCAGCCGACCGGCGCAGCTGCCCTGGCGGGTGGCGGGGTGTGACAGCAGCGACGGACTGGCGGCAGCGGTGCGCGCGATCGCGGCGGCCAGCGGCTGCGGGGCGGTGCTGGATCGGGCGCGGCTGCCCCTGGATGAGGCCATGGCGGCCCTGCCTCAGGCGGAGTCCTGGTGCCTTGGCGGCGGTGAAGACTTCGAACTGGTGCTGGCCTTGCCGGGGGCCTGGGCCGAAGCCCTGCTGGCGACCCTGCCGGACAGCCGCCCGTTCGGAGAACTCACGGCAGGGAACCCGGGAGATCTGCTCTGGAGCAGCGGGGGAACGGTGAAGGCTGCGTGCGGGGGCTATCAGCACTTCCACGGAATGCTCCCGGTTCCCTGAGGCCCGTCAGAGCCTGCAGGGAACGGGCACTTCATCTGCCGGGGACAGGACCCGACGGGCTCACTTCCAGTTGCGAGCCACCACTTCGGCGAGGTCAACAACCCGCTGGCTGTAGCCCCACTCGTTGTCGTACCAGGAGATCACCTTCACCATGTTGCCGTCCATCACCAGGGTGAGGTCGGCATCTACGATCGTGGATTCGTCAGTGCCGGCGTGGTCGGTGGAGACCAGGGGCAGATCGCAGTACTTGATGATGCCCTTCATGCCGTTTTCAGAAGCGGCCTTGAAGATGCTGTTCACCTCCTCCTTGGTGGTGGCGCGGCTCACCTCAAGCACCATGTCGACCACCGACACATTGGGGGTGGGAACGCGCAGAGCGATGCCGTTGAGCTTGCCCTTCATCGGCGGGTACACCAAAGCAACCGCGGTGGCGGCGCCTGTGCTGGTGGGAACGATGTTCACAGCGGCGGCGCGAGCGCGGCGCAGGTCGCGGTGGGAGGCATCCAGAATGCGCTGGTCACCCGTGTAGCTGTGCGTGGTGGTCATCATGCCCTTCACGATCCCGAGGGATTGGTCGAGCACCTTCACCAGCGGAGCCATGCAATTGGTGGTGCAGCTGGCGTTGCTGATGATGTCGAAGTCTTCGTGGCGGTATTGATCAGCGTTGACGCCCACCACGAAGGTGCCCACGCCTTCACCCTTGCCCGGGGCGGTGATCAAGACCTTCTTGGCACCGGCCTCGATGTGTTTGCCGGCACCCTTCTGGTCGATGAAGACCCCGGTGGCCTCGATCACCAGATCCACGCCCCATTCCTTCCAGGGCAGGTTAAGGGGGTTGCGGTCGGAGAAGCACTTGATGTGCTTGCCGTTCACGACGATCGTGTCCTCGGTGTGGCTCACCTCCGCATTGCGGATGTGGCCGAGCATCGTGTCGTACTGGAGCAGGTGGGCGTTGGTCTTCGGATCGGAGGTGTCGTTCAGGCCCACCACTTCGATGCCGGTGTTGGCCACGCGGCTCAGCCAGCAGCGCATGAAGTTGCGACCGATGCGG
>JBJTUJ010000282.1:0-7664 GCA_046080685.1 Cyanobium sp.
CGTACCAGGAGGGATCGGCGTAGGTGGGCGTGGAGGCGATGGCCCGTCCATAGGGCTGGCGCATCAGCAGCACCGGCCAGGGACCCTCCCCTGCAGGGCCCCCCGGATCAGGCCGCCACAGGCGGGTGGCCAGTCGCACCCCGTCGGGGCAGCGCATCCAAACGTCATGGCAGCGGGCCATGGATGGCCTCAGCGCACGTCGGGGCAGTGGAGACCGATCACGTAGGTGGTGAGCACCTCGGCATCCATCGGGCTCAGGCCCTGGCTCTCGGCCACCCGGGCGACCGATTCCTTCGACGTGGCTGACTTGCCCTCTGCGTTGAGGGCCTTGAACTGGCGGCAGAGATTCTTTGCCAGCTCGGGGTTCTGCTTCACCGATTCGAGCAGGGCGGAGGCGGCGCTCGCCGATCCGATCGGCGCGGCGAGCACGCCGAAGGCGAGTCCTGCGGCCAGGGCCAGGGGGAGGGTGCGCAGGATCGGGAAACGGGCCATGGCGGCCTGAAGTAGTAACCCCATTAGATGAACGCGGCAGGGGCGAGGAGGTTCGGTCGGGGTCAGTTCCAGGAGCGACCGGATCCTGCGCGCGCGCGCCGCACCCACTCCAGCAGGCGCGTCATGGGCACCGGCGCCAGGGCGGTGCCGGCGAGGGTGCGCTGCAGGCGCCCCAGCTGGCGATGGAGGGCATGGGGGTCGCAATGGGCCAGCCCCCGCCGGTCGGCAATGCCCGCGTGCAGCAACAGTGCGGCTTCCTCCGGCTCCAGATCCAGGTCCCCCATCAACCGGGCCTGACCCCGCAGACGCACCAGCCGGGCCTCGCTGCAGCTGCCGTCAGACGCCATGTGGCGCAGCATCGGATCCCCCAGGGCCGCCACCCCCTCCCAGTCGTGGATGCCGCTGCGGGCCAGGATCCGCTCCTCGTTGCGGAAATGGGGGGGCAGCCAGCCGGAGGGGGGCATCGGCGCTCAGGAGGTGGCTATCACCGCGCCGGTGGCGAAATCGCGGGTGACCTCGCCGAGCACCACCGGGCGTGCAGCGTCCCCGGCCACCGGCTCCAGCCCGCGCAGCCGCACGTGCACCCGGCCATTGGCGCTGCTGCGGCCGCTGCCGCGCAGGTTGCGGGCCACCTGCTCCAGGGTCGGGGCGATCGCCTCGGGGGCCAGGTCCGGCGGGGCGGCGGCCACCACCAGGTCGCCGCCGTTGTCGTACACCACCGGCACCGTCACCGCGCCCGGGATCGCGACCCTGGGGGTGTAGCTGACGGCAAACGCCAGGCAGGAGACGGCCAGCAGGGCCGTGAAGCTGGTGATGCCCACCAGCCGGAAGCGGATGCCCCAGCGGGCCAGGAATCCGGCACTGGTGAGCAGGGCCAGCACCCCGCTGGCCGCCCCGAGCCACTCGCCGGCCACGAACAGGATCGGATCGGCGGCCATGGCCATGGGGGCTGGGGAACAGGGGACGAGCTCCTTATATTGCGGCCGACCCGGGCGGTGACGGTCCAGAAGGATGGGCTTGCTGCCGGAGTCATGGTCTCCCCGGAGGCGTTTTCTGGTTGGGGGAGGCCTGGCGGTGGGCCTTGGCGGCCTGGCGGCCGGAACGGCGCTTGTGCTCGCCTACGACCGGCTGCTGCGGCTCGGCTATGAGCGGATGCGGCCCCAGCTTGAGCGGCAGGTGGGCCGGGTGATGGGCCATCCGCTCCGGCTGGGCCCCTACCGCGGCTTCGGCGCCGATGGGTTGGTGGTGGGCCCCAGCCGCTTCCTGGCGGGCGAGCGCGATGCCTCCACCGTCAGCGTGGAGGAGGTGCGGGCGACGATCGATCCCTCCACCAGCTGGCGGCAGCGCACCCTGGTGCTCGACTTCAGCTTCCGCGGCGCCCAGGTGGACCTGCGGCGCAACGACCGCGGCGGGTGGTGGGAGCTGGGGGAGTTGCCGCCGGGCCCGGAACCGCCCAGGCTCGATCTCACCTTCCGCCTGCTCGAGCCCGCCACGGTGCGGCTGCATGGTCTGGCGGCCGCGAGCGGACCCTTCCGGCTGGAGGCCACCGGAGAGGCCCGGCTGCGGCCGCACGAGCGGGCGCTCGATGCCGGTGCCCTGGTGCGCCTTCCCGGGCGGGAGGGATCGCTGCGCTTCGATGGTCTTGGCCGCTGGCGCGATCAGCTGTGGCGGGCCCAGCTCACCCCCCGCGGCCTGCCGCTGGCGGGCTTTCAGGCCCTGCTCCCCCGCGGCGGAGCCCTCGGGCCCCTCGCCCGCGGACCGCTGGAGGGGCGGGCGGAAGGCCGCTTCGCCCTGGAACTGCTGCGCGGCCGCCCCTCCTGCAACGGCAGCCTGCGGGTGCGCGGCCTGCGCTGGCGGCCCAGCACCGGAGCCACCCCCCTGGCGGTTGACACCCTTCCCCTGCAGTGCCGGGGACAGGAACTGGGGATCCCTTCGGCCGACTGGCGCTACGGCCCCTGGAAGGGAGTGGCCCGGGGACGGGTGGCAAGCGACCGTCGCCTGGCGGCCAGGCTCGAGGCCCTTCCCCCTCCAGGGCACCCCCTGGGCGTCGCCCCCCTGGTGGCCCTGCTGCGGGGGGGCTGGACGGCGGACGGCCTGGAGGTGCAGAGCCTCGATGGCAGGTTGGGGAGTTCCCGGCTGCAGCTGGCCGGCCGGCTGGGTTCCCGGCTCGACCTGCGCGGCGACTGGCGCTTCGATCCCCGCGATCTGCCCGCCACCGCACGCCTGCCGGCCTGGCTGCAGAAGCCTTCCCTGGGGGGGGCGATCGCCCTCAACGGCACGCCGGCGGATCCGGAGCTGCGCCTGAGCACCCGGGAGGGCGGTCCCCTGCCGCTGCTGGGGGGACCCTGGCAGGCCGATGTGCGCTGGCGAGACGGAGTGCTGGAGCTGGAACGGCTGGCGGCGCCCCGCCTCGCGGCCCGCGCCCGGATGCCCCTGGCGTGGGTGGGCGGACGGGGCCTGGTGAACGGCCCGCTCGAGGCCCGGCTCTCCCTGATCCGTTTCCCCCTGGACCGTCTGGGGCCGGCCCTGGGCACCAGCCTGCAGGGAAGCCTCGATGCCCAGGGACGGCTGGCCGGGCCCCTGAACGCCCTGCGTCCCGACCTGGCGGTGCGGGTGGAGCAACCCGCCGCCGGCCCCCTGCGCCTGAGGGAGACCTGGCAGGGGCGCTTCCTGGGGGATCCCCTGCTGGCCACCGGTGGGGGCGGGCGCCTCAGCCTCTCCGCCCAGAGCCCTGCCCCCACGGGCCATCTGGAGGCCCGCTTCGATCCGCGCTGGCAGCCGGTGACGTTGGTGCTGCAGCGCGAGGGGGGTGAGCTCCGGCTCAACGGCCGTCCGGCGGACTACCGCTGGCAGGCCCGCCAGTTCCCCCTGCGGAGCCTGGAAGTGCTGCTGGGCAAGCCCCGCCGGTTCCGCCCGCTGGAGGGGCTTCTGGCTGGGCAGGGCACGGTGAGTCTTCAGCCCCTGGCGTTCGCTGGCCGGGTGGAGGTTCGCGACCCCTTGCTCCTGGGCATCGCCGGCCGCCGGGTCGATGCCACGGTGCAGTACCGCGATCGGGACTACCGCCTGAAGGGCGACGTGGAGACCCTTGCCGGGGCCCGGATCGATGCCGATCTGCGCGGCCGCTGGGACGGTCCCTTCCAGGCTCGCTTCCAGGGCCGCGGCCTGGACAACAGCCTGTTCCGCCAGCTGATGGGCTCCATGCCCTCCTGGCGGGGCGGATCCCTGCCGCCGATGGGCCGGGCCCAGGATCTGGCGGGCCTGATGATCGACACCCTCGGCGGCACGGTCCAGGGCCAGCTCCAGGCCCTTGCCGAGGCCAGGGAGAAACTGGCCGCCCACGATCGCAACCTGCGCAGCGCCGACCGGGGGCAGCGGCTGGCCCGCCTCGAGGCGCGCTTCGATGCCGATCTGCGGCTCACGGGTCCGAACTTCGGCCGCGTCCAGGCCGAACTCGACGCCCGCGGCCACCTCTGGGAAGAGCTCGACGACCGTGATCAGGCCTTGTCCCGGGAACCGGTCGTGATCCGCCTCGAGGGTCCACTGGGGGCCGGGGCCGGCAGTTTCGGCATCTCGGGTCTGTCGCTGGCGTTGCTCACCCTGTTCACCCCTGTGCCCGACAGCCTGCGCGGCAGCCTGGTGGCCCGTGGCCGCTACCGGCTGGGGGGCCGACGCCCCGAGCTGGCGATGGATCTGGCCCTCGAGCAGGCCAGCCTCGGCCGCAACCGTCTGGTGCTCGAACGCGGCAAGGTGGAGCTTCAAGGCGAAGCCCTGGCCCTCGACCTGGCCCTGCGGGGAGGCGATGTCTTCAACAGCGTCGATCTGTCGGGGACCCTGCCCCTCGATCGACGGCGTGATGGCCTGGAGCTGCGCCTGGCCAGCCGTGGCGACGGCCTGCGCTTCCTCACCGATCTCACCGGTCAGGCCGTGGAGTGGCGCAAGGGCAGCGCCGACCTGCAGCTGCTGGTGCGCGGCAGCGTGGTGGATCCGATCGCCAACGGCTTCCTGCGTCTGCGGGGCGGCGAGTGCCGCTTCATCGGTCAGACCCTGCAGGGCATCGAGGCCACGGTGCTGTTCGACTTCGAGCAGATGCTGGTGCAGGAGCTCAAGGCCCGGGTGGGCCGCGGCGGGAAGATCAGCGGCCAGGGAAGGATCGGACTGGTGCGGCCCCTCTCCCCGGACCAGACCCTGGCGGTGGTGCTGCGGGAGGTGCCGTTCACCCTGCCCCGGATCAAGGCGGTGGGGGATGGCCGGATCAGCTTCGGCGGCAGCCTGCGCGCCCCGGAGATGGGCGGGGAGCTGGCGATCAGCCGCGGCAGCATCGACGCCCAGCCCGGCCAGCTGGCCCGCTCGCCCGCCGGCAACGCTCCCGGCTCGAACCAGGCGGTGAAGCCGGTGAGCATGAACCAGCTGCTGGAGGCGAACTGGAACTTCCGCGAACCGCTCGTGCTGATGGGCCCGGACGTGGAATCCCCCGTGGGCGAATCCCTGCGCCAGGGCATCCCCCGGGTGCCCTGGCTGGTGTTCGAGGGTCTGCGGCTCACCTTCGGGCCCGATCTGCGGGTGGTGCTGCCACGGGTGGCCAACTTCCGCATCGGCGGGGCCCTGCGCATCGGTGGTCGGCTGGATCCCAGCCTGCGGGCCACGGGGGTGGTGCGGCTGCTGGGGGGCCGGCTGAACCTGTTCACCACCAGCTTCAGCCTCGATCCCGATGCGCCCAACGTGGCGATCTTCACCCCCTCCCTCGGCCTTGTGCCTTACCTCGACATTGCCATGCGCACCCGGGTCTCCGACAGCCTGCGGGTGGGTGACACCAGCGGAGAGCAGGGCGCCGACCCCACCACTCTCAATGCCCTGGAATCGATGCGGGGGCTCTCGGACTTCAACCCCCTCAAGCTGATCCTGGTCACCGTGAGCGTGAGCGGTCCGGCGGACCGGCTCGCCGAGAACATCCGCCTGCGCAGCAGTCCGCCCCTGCCGGAATCGCGGCTCGTGGCCCTGATCGGCGGCAACTCCCTCGCCGGCCTCAGCGGGGGGTCTGCCGGCACCGCCCTGGCCACGGTGGTGGGCCAGTCCCTGCTCTCCCCCCTGCTGAGCACCCTGAGCGATGCCTTCGGCAGCCGCGTCAGCCTCGCCCTCTACCCCACCTACGTCAGCCCCTCCATCAGCTTCCAGGAGAAGCTCCGATCGCGCCGTGTGCCGCCCCAGCTGGTGTTCGGCTCGGAGATCGGTCTCGACATCACGGACCGTCTCAACCTGTCGGTGCTGGCGGCCCCCAACCGCTCCGACATCCCACCCCAGATCAACCTGAAGTACAAGGCCTCGGAATCGTTCAATCTGGAGGGCTCCTTTGATACCCAGGGGGCCTGGCAGGGCCTGTTGCAGGTGTTCTTCCGCTTCTGATCGCCCTCTTGTCCGTGTCCGTTCCCGTCCCTGCGCCCGGCTCTGCCCGCGAACTGATCGGCGTCGACCTCGGCGGCACCGCCATCAAGCTGCTGCGCTGCACCACCGAGGGCGAGAGCCTTGCGGAGCTGGAGGTGCCCACGCCCCGGCCCGCGGTGCCGGGGGCGGTGACGATGGCCCTCGTGGAGGCGATCGAGCGCCTCGATCCGCAGCGCAGGGCCGACCGGATCGGCATCGGCCATCCGGGGCCGGCCGACCGGGCGGGCCGGGTGGCCCGCATCGCCATCAACCTGCCGGGCTGGCGGGAGGTGCCGCTGGCCGACTGGCTCGAGCCCCAGCTGGGCCGCCCGGTCACCTGCGAGAACGACGGCAACTGCGCGGCCCTGGGCGAGGCCTGGCGTGGAGCCGCCCGCAACGTCGATGACGTGCTCCTGCTCACCCTCGGCACCGGCGTGGGTGGGGCGGTGCTGCTGGGCGGCCGGCTGTTCCGCGGCCACGGGGGCGCCGCCGCCGAACCCGGCCTGATCGGCGTCGACCCCGAGGGACCGCCCTGCAACAGCGGCAACCAGGGCTCGTTGGAGTCGTACTGCAGCCTCGCCGGCCTGGCCCGGCTGAGCCCCCTGGATCCGCGGGAACTGCTGCGGCGGGCCGATGCCGGTGATGCCGAGGCCCGGGGCGTGTGGGCGGCCTACGGGCAGCGGCTGGGGGTGGGCATCAGTTCCCTGCTCTACCTGTTCACACCCCGGCTGGTGCTGATCGGCGGCGGTCTCAGCGCCGCCTCGCACCATTTCCTGCCGGCGGCCTGGGAGCAGGTGGAGCGCCGGGTGCTGGCGGTGAGCCGGGAGGGGCTGGAGATCCGCCGCGGCGAGCTGGGCAACGGCGCCGGCAGGCTGGGAGCGGCCTGGCTGGCCCGGGACCGATTGGGATGATGGAGCGATGACCCAGACCCTCCCCTCCGCCGCTGCGGCGGTTCCGGATCCCGGCCCCGACCTCCTGGCCCGTGCCGCCGCCGTGCGCCGCGCCGCCATGGCCCTCGGCCAGTGCGGCGACGACGAGCGCCGCGGGGCCGTGCGGGCGATGGCCGATGCCCTGGAGCGGGCGGCCCCGCGCATCGAGGCCGCCAACCAGGCGGATCTGGAGGCCGCGGCCGCCGCCGGCCTGGCCCCGTCGCTGGTGGCCCGGCTCAAGCTGGATGGCCCCAAGCTGGCGGCCGCCATCGATGGGGTGCGCCAGGTGGCGGAGCTGGCGGATCCGCTCGGCCGGCGCCAGCTGCACACCGAGCTCGACGAGGGGCTGGTGCTCGAGCGGGTCACCGTGTCCCTGGGGGTGCTGGGGGTGATCTTCGAGGCCCGCCCCGACGCTGTGATGCAGATCGCCTCCCTGGCGGTGCGCTCCGGTAACGGCGCCCTGCTCAAGGGGGGGCGGGAGGCGGTGCGCAGCTGCGCCGCCATCCACGAGGCCCTGCGGGAGGGTCTCGCCGGCAGCGCGGTGGATCCCCAGGCGCTGGAACTGCTCACCAGCCGGGAGGAGAGCCTGGGGCTGCTGAAGCTCGACGGGCTGGTGGATCTGATCATCCCCCGCGGCTCCAACGAGCTCGTGCGTTTCATCCAGGACCACACCCGCATCCCGGTGCTGGGTCATGCCGATGGCATCTGCCACCTCTACGTTGATGCTGCGGCGGATCTGGAACAGGCCCTGCGGCTGGCGATCGACAGCAAGTCCCAGTACCCGGCCGCCTGCAACGCCATCGAGACCCTGCTGGTGCACCGGGC
>JBJTUJ010000283.1:0-6434 GCA_046080685.1 Cyanobium sp.
GCTCGTTGAGGTTGCCGTCTTCCCCGTACGACTGCTGAAGCAGCGCCAGGAATGCCTCGTTGTCGCTGGGAACCCCGCTGGTATGGGAGAGGAACTGAACCAGGGTCACTCCCCCCAGCCCAGGTGCCAGTTGATCCGCCAGCTCCGGAAACACATCCGCCAGCGTGGAGGTCCACCGCAGCTTCCCCTCTTCCACCGCCATGGCGGCCAGCAGGGCGGTCATCGCCTTGGTGTCTGAGCCCAGGTGAAAGCGGTCGGTGCGCAAAGCGGGGATCTGGGCGCCGGCCTGGCGGGTGCCCACGGCGCCCACCGCCACCACCTTCCCTTGGATCACCACAGCCGCCGCCAACGCTGGCAGGCCATAGGGGCTGCGTACGGGCTCCAGCATCGCCTCCAACGGGATGGGCGCGCTGGCCGACGGCACAGGGGCGGGTGCCGCACTTGCGGGAGGAACAACCACCGCCATCAACTGCAGAGCGAGCAGGACAGGAGGGACTGGGGCCAATCGCGCGCTCATCCCCGTGCCTGCCGATAGGGCCTGGTGCGGAACCAAGTTCCACACCCCAGCGTAGGGAGGTCGCACCGGCCCCGTCCCCCCGAGCCAGCAGCCCCAGGGCCAACAGCGCCGGACAGGCCGAACAAGACCTATGAAGCGGGCGCAGCAGGATGAATTCGTGTAAATCGTTTCCGGCCATCCCACCCTGCACACCAACGCCGGCGCCACCCCCCTCTCGCCCGGCATGTGCGCGGGCTTCGCGGCCGGATCGGGCGACGCCCACCGGCTCGTGAACGCGTCGAGCGATATCCCGATGGAGAGCAGTGATGACCCTGATGCCCCACGTTCTGATCCTCCTCCACGTGGACGACTACCCCGCCTGGAAGGCGGTGTTCGACGGAGCCGCTGATCTCCGCCACCGGGCCGGTGAGCGCACGTATCGGGTGCTCCGGGATCCCAACCTCATCGTGCATGTCTCAACCTGGACCTCTCTGGAGGCCGGCAGGCTCTGATCGGCTAGGGGGGCTGAGCCGGCAGCGCCGGTAGGTGGACCTTCGGGCGTGGAGCTGCGATGGGCGGCGAAGGGAGCGAAGCCGCTCTGGCGGGGGCCCGGAACGTGCCGGCCACCTGTCTGGGGCTGCACGTGCGCCGGGCCTCCCGGATCATCACCCAGATCTATGACGCCGCCCTGGAGCCCGCGGGGAAATCCGCGGCCGCTGCTGCGGTTTGCGCGGTGCTTCGCGGTCTGATGCTGGGGGCTCCGACCTTTGGACCGATCCGGACGCAGAAGCTTGACGACAGCCTGCGGGGCATCTGGTTTGTGGGGCGGAACCCCCCCATCTGGTAGTCGACCACTTATGCGGATTATCGCGACCGCTTCCTGAGTGAGGGGTTGTGCGGATTCCAATCATGGGATCATCCATGGTGCTGGTCTGCATCTGGTGAGTATTAATTCTCAATCCCTGAGCCATGCGCTGATGCGGACCCGCATCAACTGCCTTTCAACCGACACACCTCAGGGCAATGATCCTGAGCCGATGACTGGATTCAGCGTCAGGGGTGCTGGTTTATACGAATTTACCTGAACGGAAGTATGCCTTCTCCTCCCATGACCCCTTTTGCGCGATAGCTTGATGCCCTCGAAGCGCATGGCATGTAAATATATGTCAATTGCCTGATCGGGGCTGTTGTGTTCTGTCAATACTGAAGCACTGAACTCGCCGCAACAGTTATGGGAAGATCAACCACTCCTCCGCTCCAGGATCATATAGGGTTAACATATGTATTCCTTCGAGTTGGCGTTGGAGTTCTTGCCGTATTGCTACCCGTCATCCTGGCGCTACTTGGTCTTGCTATTCATGGGCTAAATCTTCAAGACTCAATCAGTGCTTATTATCATGCCTTTGTGCCTACAACGCAGTTTCCGGATGTCTTTGCCATCGCTGGCTATGGGTTAATGAGAAACTGGTTTGTCGGCATACTATGGGCGATTGGCTTCTTTCTGATCCTTTACAAGGGATTCGGGCGACGTGAGAGCCGTGCATTGAATCTGGCTGGTGTACTGCTCATCATGGTTGCCATGTTTCCCATGGACTGGACATGTCGTGACGCCTGCGCCAAGATATCAATTCATGGCGTCTCGGCAATTCTATTCTTCTTTGCAATTGGGTATGTCTGTATCTTTAGGTCGGGCGATACGCTTCGCCTGCTCCCGGAAGGACAACAAGTTATTTACAAACGAATCTATAGGGTTATAGGTTCAGTAATGTGGATTTTTCCGCTTGTTGTTGCGGGTCTTGAGGCAGCCCGCATTAAAGTCTTTGGAACCCATACGGTTTTCATTGTGGAAGCAGTTGGCATTTGGACTTTTGCGGCTTTTTGGTTAATCAAAAGCTGCGAGATAGCCAAGAGTGGCGCTGATGAGGCTGCCATTAGTGGTCAGCTGAGTCGGCCTGTACAAAAGAAAGGACTGATTAACTACTGGCTCGATACAACTCCGTTGATAGAAAACTGATCGGCAGGCCAGCATCCAGATTGAGTGTGCGGGAGCAACACTCTTCTTGGTCCCGTCGGCCTCTTCCTGCCACTGATCTGGGGCTTCGGGCAAAATGGGATCACTCGCCGTGTCAATGATGCAAAAGGAGCTCGATGATCACTTTCGACAAGCCTGGGCGATCTACGAGGAAAGCTTCCCTGTCGACGAGCGACGCCCTTTCACGGTACATCTGCAAACTCTGACAGACCCACGCTATACGTTCACGCCCCTTCTTGATGATGGCGGGACCGTGGTTGGATTGCTTGGCTATTAGAGATTTGACCAATTCACTTTCCTTGAGCACATTGCAATTTCTTTGGCTTGCCGAGGGTCTGGCCTTGGAACCTCCACTGTGAAAGGGCTTCAGGATGCAGCCCAATTGCCTCTGATTCTCGAAACGGAACTGCCGGAGATGAATCACCAAGCACCAAAGCGGATTCGTTGGTATGAAAGCTTGGGTTTCCAAAGCAACCAGCAGGAGTATGTTCAGCCGGCCTGTGCCAAGCATTAGAATCCGGTGCCTTCCAGAATCATGTCCTATCCCCATCTCCTTCCACCTGGGGACTTTGAAGCCATCAGACAGACCCTCTACTCGCAGGTTTACCGTTACGCGCCTGGCCAATGAGTGCCCGCGGATTCACACTTCTCTGCACTCTGGAAGGCCGGGGATGCTCTGCCCCAGATCTTCTCAAAGTCCAACCGTTTTCAACGGCGCACGAGTAGAAGTGGGTGGAGGCCGCCACGCTCTACAGACCGCCCGTTAAACCATCCCCCCAGGAACCACACCATGTCCGTTAGTACTCTCCGCCTTCATCGAGTGCTTCGCACCGAGCCCGAGAAGATCTATCGAACCTTCCTGGTACTCTTGAAGTCACCGTTTCCCCGAAGAAGGTTTCCTGCGGCACTGAGCTGAGCATCACGCAGGCAAGCATCCCCGAAGCCATCCCCCTCGACATGTGCTACCTCGGTTGGCAGGAGTCTCTGGCTCAGCTGGCCATGCTGGTTGAACCCGAGGTTCCGGAATAGGAACTGCGACCCCGCTTCGTTGGGTTGCGCAGATCATTCTTGCCGCTCCTTCTTCTGGACTCAAAGCATGGCCCGTCCTGCACAGTCTGGTGTCTTGATCTATGCCATGTACCTGGAGCTGGTTTCGCGGTTCTATGAGCAGGTGCTGCCAGCAGCGGTGCTTTTGCAGATGCCGAGCACCGAGTCCGAGAGCTTGCATCCAGGGTGACCCGTGCGGTTGGCGTTGATGTGATCCCTGCCCTCACTTCTCAGGCCTGGTGGGCACTTTGTCGTTCAAACGTTGCATCCGCTTGTGGCGAATGGTGATTCGGCTTACGTCGATGGCTGGCGAGAGGGCTCCTGGGCCGGGTTTTGCGGCGACTTTGTTGATCCGCCGCCTTGGTATTTCCGAACGGTTGACAACTGGATCGCCTTGTTTTCCGCGTACGGGTTTGGGCTGAGGGAAACTCTGGAGCCCATCAACCCGAAGACCGGCAAACCCGCATCGATCATCTTCGTTGCCGAGGCGTTGGCTGGCAAACCCAGTCACGCGGCAGGCGCCTGACGGCGCCGCTGGCCCGATCCCGCAGGCGTCGCCAGGACGGGCATCCCAGCGGACCGTGCCGTTGATTGCCACCGACACCGCCCCCACGGTGGCCTTGCTGGCGGCCGAACTCGCCGCGATCAGCACTCGGCCCTGGACCCTGATGGAGGTGTGCGGCGGCCAGACCCACACAATCGTGCGTTGGGGGCTCGATCAGCTGTTGCCGTCCGGGATGACCCTGATCCACGGGCCGGGCTGCCCGGTGTGCGTGACGCCCGCCGCCACCATCGATGCGGCCCTGGCTCTGGCGGCCTTGCCAGAGGTGATCCTCTGCTCCTACGGCGACATGCTGCGGGTGCCCGGCAGCGGTGCAACCGCCACCGATGGCAGCGACGATTTGCTGGGGGTGCGGGCCGCCGGCGGCGACGTGCGCCTGCTTACCTCGCCCCTGTAGGCCCTGACCCTGGCCCGCGAACACCCGCAGCGCCAGGTGGTGTTCCTGGCGGTTGGCTTCGAAACCACCGCCCCCGCCACCGCCCTGCTGGCCCGTCAGTCCCTGGCCCTGGGGGTGCCCAACCTCTCGCTGCTCGTCGCCCACGTGCGCGTGGTGCCGGCGATGGAAGCGATCCTCGCCGACCCCGCGGTGGGGGTGCAGGGGTTCCTGGCGGCGGGTCACGTCTGCGCGGTCACCGGGCTTGAGGAACTGGAGGCGCTCGTGGCCCGGCGGCGGGTGCCGGTGGCGGTGAGCGGCTTCGCGCCGCTGGAGATCATGGCGGCGCTGGTGGCCTGCGTTCGCCGGCTCGAGGCCGGCGAGGCGGTGGTGGCCAACGCCTACGGCCACGTGGTGCGCCACGGCGGCAACCCCGAGGCCCGGGACCTGCTGGCGGAGGTGTTCGAGCCGGTGGATCGCCCCTGGCGCGGCTTCGGCACGGTGGCAGGCGGCGGCCTGGCGCTACGGCCGCCCTACGACCAGTTGGATGCCTGCCGCCGTTTCGCTCTCCCCGATCCGGCCGCCGCCCCCGAGCCCGCCACGGCCTGCATCGCCGCCGCCGTGCTCCAGGGCCGGGCCACCCCGGGCGACTGCCCCGCCTTCGGTACGTCCTGCACGCCCGAGCGGCCCCTGGGGGCACCGATGGTGTCGAGTGAGGGGGCCTGTGCCGCCTGGTACCGCTACCGCCGCCGGTGAGCGAACGCATCCGGCTGGCCCACGGCGGCTGCGGCACCCTGATGCAGCGGCTGATCGCGGAGGAGTTCCGCCCCCTCCGCGACGACACCACCTGCGACGATCCCGGCTCGGTGCTCCACGACGCCGCCGTGCTCACGCTGCCGCCAGGCCGACTGGCCTTCACCACCCACGTTTATGTGGTGCAGCCCCTGGAGTTCCCGGGCGGTGACATCGGCCGGCTGCCGGTGGTGGGCACCGCCAACGACCTGGCGATGGCCGGCGCCCGGCCCCTGCGCCTGAGCCTGGCGATGATCCTGGAGGAGGGGCTGGAGCTGACGCTGCTGCGCCGGATCGTGGCGTCGCTGGCGGCGGCGGCGCGGGAGCGCGGCGTGGCGATCGTGACCGGCGATACCAAGGTGGTGGAACGGGGCAAGGGCGATGGCGTCTTCCTCACCACCAGCGGCATCGGCATCGTCGAGAGCCCGGATTCGATCCATCCCCTGAGGATCCGGGCGGGCGATCGGCTGCTGGTGAGCGGCGATCTGGGGCGCCATGGCCTTGATCTCCAGCCGCCCCTGGCCAGCGACTGCGCTCCCCTCTGGCCCGCCATTGAATCCCTGCTGGCCGCCGGGGTTCAGATCCACTGCCTGCGGGACCTCACCCGTGGTGGCCTCGCCAGCGCCCTGCAGGAACTGGCCATCGCCGCCGGCCTCTCCTTCCTGCTCGAGGAGGACGCGATTCCGGTGGCGGAGCCGGTGGCCCGCACCTGCGACCTGCTCGGCTTCGATCCCCTGCACCTGGCCAACGAGGGGCGGTTTGTGGCGGTGGTGCCGCCCGAGCACCTGGAGGCGGCCCGCGCACTGCTCGAACCCCACGGCGGCGCCCTCATCGGCCGGGTGGAGGAGGGCCCAGCCCAGGTGCGCCTGCGCACCCTCTACGGCAGCGAGCGGCTGCTGCTGCCCCCGTCCGGGGAGCTGCTGCCCCGCATCTGCTGATCTCCAGGATCTGGCTATGGTCCCGAGCAGCGCCTGCCCGCATGGTCCGGTCTCTACTGGAAGCCCCACATCACCGGCCGGGCGGTCCCCCACCCACCGACCGGGGGTACATCGGGCTTTCCTTCTCCGGCGGCGGATACCGGGCCACGGCCTTCTCCCTGGGAACCATGGCCCTGCTCCAGGACCTGAAGCTC
>JBJTUJ010000284.1:0-3444 GCA_046080685.1 Cyanobium sp.
AGGTCGCACCCCGCGTTGGTGAAGGGATCACCAGAGGCCGCGCACCGGAGCGGGAGCGGGCTCGGGCTGCGGCATGGGAGCCGGAGCGGGCTCGGGCATGGGAGCCGGAGCCGGTTCAGGAGCCACCACAATCACTTCGGGGGAAGCGAAGCGGTAACGGAAACCGAGCTTGGCGCCGAAGTCGTTGTAGGAGTTGTACTGGATGTAGTCGCTGGAGAAGCCTTCGGCGCCGGCGTAGGTGCCCTCGAGGTAGACGTCGGTGTTGTAGGTGGTGGCGTAGCTCACGCCCACCTTGGCCTGCCAGCCGAACAGGCCGCGATTGGCGCTGCCGCTGCGGAAGCCGTCAATCGTGACGCTGGGGGTACTCAGGTTGGTGTAGCCGATACCACCACCGAGGTAGGGGGTGAAGCGGCTGCCCGTGGCGATGTCCCAGTAGAGGCTGGCCATGACATCATTCTTGTTGATGATGCCGGAGCTGCTGAAGTTGTAGCTGCTGTTGTTGATGTTGACGTCGTCGAGGCTCGCCCGGGTGTAGCCGTAGGTGAGCTCCGTACGGATGGCGCCGAAGTCGTAGCCGATGCCGCCGTCGATGGAGAAGCCGCCACCGAAGTGGAGGTCACCGGTGGTCTTGTCGATGTCCCAGGAATCCCGGGTCTGGAAGCCCGTCGCGGAGGGCCAGGCGGCACCGGCACCCACGGTCAGGTACCAGCCGTTGACGGACTCCACTTCCACCACATCAAGGGTGGTGGGGGAGCCATAGCCCTGAGCCACCTCGGTGGCAGGGGCGGCCTGGGCGGTCTGGGTCTCGAGGCGGAGCTGCTCGGCACCAGGCTCAGTACCGGCGAAGGAAGGAGAGGCAAGCAGCGCACCGCTGGCGGCAGCAAAGCCGACGCTACGAAGCAGTGCCTTGCGGATGCTGTTGGACATTTGAACAGGGGGTCTCACACCAAAGTCTGTCTAGATAACGACACTCCCCTAAACATCGTCAGATGGACACTGATTGCCGTGGCACAGACCGGTTTCGGCAAAAAAACCGAAAGATGTCAGGAAGTTGAAGAATGGAATCGCAGACAGGCAGAGGCTTTGTTCGGGGTCATCAGGCTCGGGGCCAGCCCGCCTGAGCCTGCTCCCACACCCAGGCCGCCACCGCTTCCGGGCCCCCCGGTCCCAGCACCTCGCCATAGCCGGACATCTGGCCACGGCCGGCAGCCGCCACCGCGGCGATCGCCGCGGGATCGGCCAGACCATTCCTCTTCAGGGCCTCGAGCCGCAAGGTGCGGCCCCGACGGATGATGTTGCCCCCGTTCACATGGCAACCGGCGCAGTGGTTCTCGAACAGCTGCGCCCCCTGGCCCGCCTGGGCCAGCCCCCACGCCGGTGGGGGCCACAACAGCGCCAGCAGCAGCAGCAGGCCCACCACCACCGCCACCAGCCGACGCAAGGGGAAGAGTGAGGTGGGCCTGAGGGGGAAACCCGAAGACGCTGAGGCACCGGGGGCCATGGCGTAGAGGCATGGGGATTTCCCAGTCTGCCGGCCCATGTTTGCAGCGAAGGTTTTGGGCGGCGCCGGGCCCCACCACGAATAAGATCCCGCAACAAAAAACCCTGCCTGGCCCGGAAGGGAGCCACACAGGGGTGCAAAAAAGGGAAGGAGCAAGAAAGCGGGGGCCAGGCCCGAACGACTCACTCTTCGTCGTCTTCGGTTGACCCGGCAGGGATCAGCCGGATCTGCTTGCGACCCAACTTGATCTCGAACTCATCGCCGGGCTTGAGATCCAGCAGGGCCGTGTACGCCTTGCCGATCAGCAGGTTGCCGTTGCCCTGCACGGTGGCCACATAGCTGAGCTTGCGGCCGCCCTTGCCCACCTTGCCGGTGGCACCGAGCTCGACTCCCTTGACCTCGAGGAGGGCTTCATAGAAAGCGGTGAAGTTGAGCCGCTCGCCACCATCCTTCTTGGTGGTTACATAGCCGCAGGCGCGGACGATCTCCGATTTACCGACGTCGCCAAGCTCCTTGACCTTGGCCAGCAATTCCGATCCAGTGAGCATGGGAAGAAAGGGTGGTGATGAAGAAAGGGCTGAGGCGGGAGCTTCGCGGGAGTTTCGCCTGAATCATCAGGGTTGGGGCCGGAGGAAGATCCCTCGTTCACTCCCAAAAGATACAGCAACAAGGGCACGTGCCAACCCCCCTGCGCCACAATCGAACCATCGCAATGTGTGGATGGCTTGTCTGCGGCCACTCCGGTCATCTGATCTCGCCCAGGTGGTGGCGGTGTATCGGGACGCCGTACTCAGCCAGGCGGTGGGGCTCTACAGCCAGGAGCAGATTGACGCCTGGGGCGAGCATGCCTGCCGTGATCCTGCTCTGCGGGAAGCGTTGCTGCGGGGCCATGGTCTGGCCAGCTGCGCCGAGAACGACGCCACGATCATCGAAGCTTTCGCTCTGCTCGAACCCGACGATCGCCTCTCCCTGCTCTATTGCCGCGGCCGCGCCAGTCGGCAGGGACGCGGGCGTGCACTCGTGCAGGCGCTGGAGCAGGAATCACGGCGCCGTGGGTGTCAGCGGATCAGAACCGAGGCCAGCCAGCTTTCCCGCCCGCTCCTGCTTCGTCTGGGCTGGCGGGTTGAGAGCGAGGAAACGCTGCTGTTCGCAGGCGTGTGGTTCAGCCGCTGGCGGATGATCAAGGATCTGGTGTGAGCCCTTTTCGCTTGGTCATGGCTGAAGCCCAGTTGCAGCAATTTCTCGAGAAGGTGCGGCAGTTGAACGCCTTCGTTGCCCTCGTCGAAGCCGATCCGGACCTGCACCGCGAGCTGCGCGACTGCGCCAGCCATCACGACGTGGTGGCCCTGGCACGAAGCTGCGGCTTCGAGATCGGCAGGCGCTGGGGGGAAACGGAGATCGCCGGCACAGGGCAGGCGAATCTGCTGGCCGGTCCCTGCCCCGCGGAGGGTGAGGAGCAGACCGCAGTGTTGCTGGAGACTCCCAGCCTGCGATTGGAGCGGATCCATTCCTGCCGGGCGACCAGTCCGCCGGGCTTCTGGTACGACCAGCCGAAGGAGGAATGGGTGCTGCTGCTGCAGGGAAGCGCCCGCATCCGCTTCGCCGATGAAGCGACGCACCTTGAACTCAACCGGGGGGATGTTCTGTCGATCCCGGCGGGGCGTCGCCATCGGGTGGAGGCGACGGACGGACCTCCCGGGACGATCTGGCTTGCTCTCCTTCATCGGAGCGCCTGAGCCGCTCCGGGCTGCGCACGAGCACGTAGGCGAATGCCAGGAACAGAACCGCCACCCCCAGGCCCACCAGCAGGGTGGGCTTGTTTTCGGAGCCGGTCGGCAGCACGATCACCTTCCGGGCCACGGCGGTGATGGCGGTGAGCAGCACCAGTTCGATCTGCACAGCGTGATGGCGCAGATAGGAATTGATGTTCTGCAGCACCTCGA
>JBJTUJ010000285.1:0-20088 GCA_046080685.1 Cyanobium sp.
TGGCGTTACTGCGGCCCAGCATCTCGATCACCGGCAGCAAGCGGAACAGCTGACGGGCCGTGGCCACATCCCGGTCGTGGCGAAAGCCCTGCAGCACCTCCGCCAGGATCAGATCACCGATCGCCATCGGCGTCACGCCGAGCAGAGCATCGAGGCGCTCCACCTGGGGGGTCGTCGTGCCGTTGAAGAAGTCGACCCAGACCGAGGAGTCGACGACGATCACGGCTCGATTCCCTCCTCGGGATCACCGCCAGGCAGGGCAGCGCCATCCAGCCGCAGGGCCTCGAGATCTCCTTCCCAGCGCAGCTTGCCGCGGAAGGCCCTCAGTCCTTCCTGCTGCTTGAGCTTTACCAGGGTGCGCAGGCCCAGTTCCACGGCTTCCTTCTTGGTGCGGGCGCCACTGGCCTGCATCGCATGCTTCATCAGGCCGTCATTGATGACGATGTTGGTACGCATGGCCGGTGCGGATGAGCCCGAAAGCCCGCGGGCCAGCACCCCAGGCCGGGAGCGCGCCCTCAATCTCGTTCGCTTCTCGGTGCGGGCCCTGCGTGTCACCGCCAGCACCATCGCGGTGGTGGCCCTGCTGAAAGCAGGAGTGGGTGGCCGCCGCGGCCTTCGTGGTGGCGTGGCTGCTGATCCAGCAGGCACCGAAGCTGTTCCCGCTGCTGCAGGACAGCGAGGCCACCTGATGCTCAGGCGCTGGGCAGTGAGGCTGGCGACATAACCGCTAAATCAGCGTCATCCAACGGCGTCCAGTTGACCTGTGATCGGAGCTCACCTCCAAGGCTTGCCCCTTTCATGCCAGCACCTCTCGCGGACTGATCAGGTTGGCTGGGCGGATCAGGTCGCAGGCCACCACATGCAGCCGGAACACCTCGCGATCGTCTGCGGGCCTTGAGTTGCCGCAACCCTGCGGCCTGTTTAATCCAGCCGAACACCTGCTCGATCCGCTTCCTGGCGTTGATGGATTCATGTTTGCACAGCCTCGCGAACTGTTGAGTTATGTATATATGCTCCTGGGGCAGTCGATCTTCCTACCAGACTGCTATTCCTTCAGGCATGCGTCAGCATCATGATGAATCATCTTAGCGTTGGCGCCGATTGTAACGACGAGTTTAACGGCTAAGATAATCGCATGTCGCCTTCCGTTGACTGTGATTCGGATCCCATCGGTTCGCTGGTCGCGATGTTTGTTGGCATGGTGCAGCAAGGGAGGGCACAGAGGGGTCAGTGCCCAGTGATGCGACCCGTCTTTCTCAAGCCACACGGCGTTGTGCGCGCCCGTTTTGATGTTCTTCACGATCTACAACCCTCACTCAGCATAGGACCATTCGTTGCCGGTGCCAGCTATGAAGCCTGGCTGCGCCTTGCCTCTGACACCTTGCCGTCGAGTAATGACTGGAAGCAGACGACCGGCATCGGGATCAAATTGTTTGGGGTACCTGGGGAGAAGCTGTTCGGGCAGCCAGGTGAGACCACCGTTGATTTCACCATGCAGAACTTTGATGTGTTCTTCGTCGATACAGCCAAGGAGATGTGCGCCTTCACTCAAGCTGGTGTTGTTGAGCATGATTATGAGACCTATCTCAAATCCCATCCAACAACGGCAAGAATCCTCAGTGAGATGGCGAAACCTGTGCCAAGCGTTCTTGGGATCGAGTATTGGAGCGTGCTGCCCTACGCCTATGGCGCAGGCAGGTTCTGCAAATTCAAGTTGGAACCAACGACAGACTCCTTTCCCTTGCCGTCACAGCCAAATGATCCATACTATTTGGCGGTAGATCTCGCTGACCGTCTTGCGAAGGGGGAGGTCCGCTTTAAGTTCTGCGTACAGCTGCAAACCAATCCAGACCGGGAGCCGCTGGATGCTGCAACTGTGCGGTGGGAGGAATCTGTGTCACCCGCTGTTCATATCGCGGATCTGATCCTCCCTCAGCAGAATATCAACCAACGTGGCCAGGCAGCCTATGGCGAGAATCTATCTTTTAACATGTGGCGTGTACCGCCAGAATTAGAGCCTTAGGGGTCAATTGCAGCGGCTCGTAAGGTGGTCTATGCCGCCTCCGCTGCGTATCGACGCAACATTAATGGGGTGCCTGATGGTGAACCAGTCACGGCTCGCCCCGAAGCCGGCAATCCAGCATGCGTTGACACCCAGATTGTATTGGCACGCATCCATCCTGGCATAGGAATCGCAAGAACTGGCGATGCCGAGAAGGCGTTCTTTGTGGGGCCAGAAGTGGAGCAACCGCATTCGCTGGAGCCTGGCGGCTATCGCGATGAGACTGGCGACCTCAAACGTCAAGCCGCACGATTTCATATTTATGGTTATAATGCAGCTGGGAATGTGGTGCGTCGACTGACATCTGATGATGCTGATATTGCTTGGACTGTTCATGTCGCCAATCGCAAGGCGCAATGGTATCAGTTCCACGCGGCACTCGACATACCTGAAGCGGCTGAAATGAGCGTTCCGCTGCGCAACAAAAGCGTATCCAGTGAGAATCGCCACCGTCTAGCTATCGACCCGGGCCCGGTGAGCACCAGCGGCACCAACACCCAAGGACAGGCCTATGCATTCAACAAGGGCATGTTCAATGATACACCCGTATCGCTTGGCGAAGCGCAGACCGATTCGGATGGCTGCCTATTGGTTTTGGGCGGGCTTGGTGTCTCCGCATCCCCCACCTCTGCACCTGTCTACAACCCTGACGATCCCAACAGCTTCAACAACGCGAACGATTGGTTCGATGACACCAGCGACGGGCCGGTGGACGCCACAGTGCGAATCAACGGTGAGACTATCCCTTGTGAGGGAGCTTGGGTGGTTGTTGCGCCCCCCAATTACGGACCTGACATCGTGGGCTGGCGTACCCTTGGGGACATGTTGATTGATGTCTATACAGAGGCTGGCTGGATTGAGGTGCCGAAAGTTGTCAGCTTCCGTCGTGATATCTATCCTGTGCTGCAGCGCTTGAGCAATCTGCAATGGGTCAATGCTGGCTTTGCAGCAATGTTTGGTGCTCACGGTCCTCTTGATTTTGACAATCCAGAGCTGATAGCAAGGTTGTCCGCCACAGGTTTGGATGGTGATGCCTATCAGGAGCTTCGCCGCACAGTCGCGAACAGCTTCCGACCCCATCCGCCCGCTGACGCCAATCTTCAGCCTTGGCCCTGGCTCTATGGGGATGCCTATGGATCCTTCTCTGCCGACGCGCCAAACAATAATCTGGGTCTTTCCAATGTCCGTCAGACGCTTTTGCAGCGATGGGCGGATGGCGACTTCATTAATGACTGGGACCCGGCTTTCGCACAGCCCCACAGCCTGGTCGATGTCCCTCTTGCGGATCAGCCTTCAATGCTGGATCGTGCGGCGGTGCATTTCTGCCTGGCAGATGCTTTGCACCCAGGCTGCGAATTGACCTGGCCCATGCGTCACGCCACCCTTTACAGCAAGCCTTACCGGATACGCCGCGCACCAGCTGTCGTCACGGACTATGGCAAAACTCTGAATCAACAGATTGCGCTTGCTGCAGGCGGGCCGTTAGCCGGTCAGGGGCCAGGGACGCTGTCGCGCTGGATGGCTCTGCCATGGCAGGGTGACACGGCCTTCTGTCGATCTGGCTACGAACCCTCCTATGACCCTTATCTCCCCAGCTTCTGGCCAGCACGCGTACCGAATCAGGTGCTTTCCCGCGAGGACTATGCCATTGTGATGGACGAGAGTCGGCATCGTACTGAGCGAATCGCTGCGTTCAATCGGCGAGTGCAGTGGTTGCGGTCGATATCTAATGCTCCCGCACCTGAGGTCATGATGCGTATGATCTCTCAATTCGGAGCCATGGGTATTCTTGAATTACAACCTGGACCGCCAAATGATAAAGATATTCCCAGTATTCTCTATGTGGAATCAGTTGGGCCGGCACATCAGCAAATTCAACACACTACTGCTGCCTTGCTCCAGGCGGCGGCACCTGCAAGGCTGACAGCAGCCCAGCGCGCCGGTTTCATCGACGAAGCCCAGTTGGAGGAGTTTCGGCAAGTGCGCTTTGGAAGCAGGCGCTGAAACGCCCCCTATGCCAGTCGACCAAGTCGACATTCTTGTTGCCGGTGCCGGTCCATCGGGAGCAGTGGCAAGTTTCTTGTTGGCCCAATCTGGAAAGCGGGTGCTGCTGCTTGACCGTGTCAACTCAGCCGCACCCAAGGTGGGTGAAACCTTGGCGCCCATGGGAGCTGCGCTCGTTCGACGTCTTGGCCTCGGCCATCTACTAGAGCCGCCACACCACCCAATCCGCGGACAAATCTCGCTCTGGGATGGACGCGGCGAGCAAACAACTGACTTTTTCGCAACGATCCACGGTCCGGCTTGGCGTCTGGATCGGCCTCGATTTGACGCCGGTCTGCGGCGTGCTGCCGTCGCTGCCGGGGTCGTCCTGGTAGAGGGCCATGTCGATGCCCTGAACCGGGAGACTGATGGTTGGTGTGTTGCCAGCGCTGGCCGCCTCTATCGCTGTCGTCGTCTGATCGACGCCACTGGTCGACGGGCCTGGATCGCCCGCCGCCTGGGTGCTCGGATCCATCATGACGATGATCAAGTTGCTCTTTATGGACTGTGGCGGCCCGCTACTCCGATCCTCACCGACCGCACGCTGGTGGAGCGCTGCCCAGACGGCTGCTGGTGGTACGGCGCCAGGTTGCCCGATGGACGTGCCATCGCTGGCCTGCACCTGCCAGGACGTGCTGCCATGCGAATGCGCCGCAACCTCGACGGCTGGAATCAGGCCTATGCCACCACACGCCTGATCCAACGTCATCTTGGAAGCGCTGCGTTCCCTTCCCTGCTTACGCCGCAGATCGCCACCGGTAGCGTGACAACCCTCACAGAAGGCGATGGCTGGCAAGCCATCGGCGATGCCGCCATGGCCTTCGATCCGATCTCCGGCTTCGGGCTGCAGGCGTCGATCCAGGATTCCAGCTGGCTGGCTGAGGGTGTGGATGACAGGGAGCGCTCCCGGCGCCGGTCAGCGCTGAGAACAGCGTATCGACGCTCAATGTTCCAGACCAAGGGATAACGGACTCCGATAGACTTCAGCAAGGAAACTTGGGCGAGTTCCAGGTAGATCAAGATAAATCATGCTGATCCGGGCAGGATTGCAGTGCCCCCATGGATCGCCTTCTCTCCACGCCTGAAGGGGCATCATTGCGATTCATGCTCTGGGGTGGCAATAGTTGTTCGGCATAGCTCCCTGAATGGATTCTTTCCCTGCTGGTGGGCAAGTGTCCCGTCCCGGAGATATCCGGGCAAGGTCGCTGGATCTCCCCAGGATTGAGTCCGCTGTGGCGATCCAGTTGAACCGTGCCTTGGTCTTGTCGTTGGCCGCGACGAACAGCTCGAACCTGCTCGCCGCCCCTGTCGGCAACAGCCGCAACGAGCACGACCTCCTGGTACTGGGGGATGGTGCCACCCTCCGGTGTTGGTACTCCCACCCAGCACAGCTGGCCCAGCGAGGGCGACCGGCAGGAGAACCTGCGTCTGGAGAGTCGATCTCGACACCGCCCCTCCCCCAACCGTCGGAACCGCTACCCGGCCCCGCTGGCGTGGCCCATAGGTTGATCCTTGCGGCGGCCAGCCCATGGAACGGTTCTTTCTGGAGCTCGAGCCGCCCGAGGAGGCGATGCGCGACTGGCCCCACGTGGTGGTGGTGGGCGGTGGCTTCGCCGGGCTGAAGGTGTGCCACGCCCTGGCCCGCCAGCCCGTGCGGGTGACGCTGATCGACAAGCGCAACTTCAACCTGTTCCAGCCGCTGCTGTATCAGGTGGCCTCCGGACTGGTGTCGGAGGCCGATGTGGCCTCGCCCCTGCGGCAGATGGTGGGCAACGCGCCCAACATCCAGATCCTGCTGGGGGAGGTGGTGGACATCGAGCCCGAGCCGCGCCGGGTGGTGTTCAACGATCGGGCCTATGGCTACGACGAGCTGGTGCTGGCCACCGGATCGGGCAGCACCTACTTCGGCCGGGAGGAGTGGCGGCCCCTGGCGCCGCCGATGAAGATCCTCGAGCACGCCGATGAGATCCGTCGGCGGCTGCTGATGGCCCTCGAGGAGGCCGAGCAGACGGTGGATCCCCGGCAGCGATCCTTCCTGCAGACCGTGGTGGTGGTGGGCGCGGGTCCGGCCGGCTGCGAACTGGCGGGGTCGCTGATCGAACTGATGCACCGGGCGGTGCGGCGTGATTTCAAGCAGCTCCGCCCTGAGGATTGCCGCGTGGTGCTGGTGGACCCGGTGGAGCGGGTGCTGCCCACCATGGCGGCCCCGCTCTCCGCGGCCGCCGCGGCCCATCTGGAGGGGGCTGGGGTGGAGTTGCGGCTGGGCCAGAAGGTGGAGATGATCGCGCCGGGGCTTGTGTCGTTGAGCGGTGCGGCCGGTGCTTCCGAGCTGGAGGCGGCCACGATCTGCTGGACCGCCGGGGTGAGGGCCTCCCGCCTGGGCCGGTTGCTGAGCGAGGCCACGGGCTGTGCAGTGGATCGGGGGGGACGGCTGGTGGTGGAGCCGGATTTCTCGATCCCAGGCCATCCCGAGATCAGGGCGGTGGGGGATCTCTGCTGCTACGGCCACACGCCCGAAGGCACCCCCCTGCCGGGCATGGCCGGTCCGGCGGTGCAGGCGGGGGGGTGGGTCGCCCGCGACATCCTGGCTCGCCTGCGGGGGGAGACGAGCGCGCCGTTCCGCTGGCTGGATCTCGGCAGCATGGCGGTGATCGGCCCCTGGTACGCCGTGGCGGATCTGCGGGGCTGGCACCTCACCGGCCTGGCGGGTTGGGTGGTGTGGGCCCTGGCCCACCTGGCCTTCATTCCCGACACCGAGAACCGCATCGCGCTGTTCAGCAAGTGGATGTGGCAGATCGCCACCCGCCAGCGCACGGCGCTGCTGATCACCGGCCGGCCGGATCAGCACCTCGGTGTCGATGTGGGGCTGTTCCGGGCGGTCAGGCCGCCGTCCTGAGGGCTAGCGGCGCGCCACCGTCACCCGGCAGCTGCTGGTGTCCACCATCGCCACAACCTGCTCGCTGTCCACCTGGCGGATCCGGTAGTTGCGCCCATCGGAGCAACAGCGCATCTGGGCTTCCTGATACGCCCAGTACTCCACATTCGCTCGTCCCTGCTCACGCCATCCATCGGGATGGAGGGCTTCGATCACAAACATTGCCGCTGCTCGCAGACACGATTCCTCCAGCCAAGCCGCTCAGCCGTGGCGCGGTGACAAAGCAGCAGAGTGATTTCGGGATCACACCGTTTCCCGTGCGGGAACTGACACTTCCGCCGATGGTTGGCCATCGTTTTGGCAGAGAGTCCATCACGAACAGCCATCGGCCCCGTGCCGCGGTCAGATCGCTTCGTTGCACCGCGTCCGGCGTGGGCTCAGCAGGCCATGGCCGAACCTCCCGATCCCAGCGCCCAACTCACCACCCTCGATCCTGGGGTGTCACGGTCCTGTCCCAGGACCGTGCTGCAGTGGCTCAAGCAGGGCCATCAGCGCTTTCTGGAGGGCCATTCCCTGCACCCCCACAGCACCCGGGAACGCATGGAGGCCGTGGTGGAGGGGCAGCATCCGCTGGCGGCGGTGCTGGGCTGCGCCGACTCCCGGGTGCCGGTGGAACTGCTGTTCGACAGCGGCTTCGGTGATCTGTTCGTGGTGCGCAATGCCGGCACCATGAGCACCACGGCGGCGATCGCCTCTCTGGAGTACGCCGTGGGCCATCTCGACGTGCCCCTGGTCGTGGAGCTCGGCCACGAGGCCTGCGGTGCCGTCTCGGCCGCTCTGCATCCGGAGCTGCTGCTCACCCCAAGCCTCTCCCAGGTGGTGGGTCAGCTGCGGATGGAACTCCTGCAACACGGCAACCACCTGTTGCTGGAGGAATCCTGCCGGCGTCACACCCTCAGCGCCGCCAGCAATCTGGTGCACTCCAGCGTGCTGCTCACCGATCGCCTGCGGGCCGATCAGCTCGCGGTGGTGGCTGGCTACTACGACCTGCACAGCTCCGCGATCGACTGGATGGGCGAGGTGGAGCCGATCCGCTATCCCGGCCCCGGCGAATTCTGAATGGGCCTTACCTCCTTGGATCAGCGCCTCGGATCAGCCCGATGGATCCGCCCTGGTGTCAGGTGAACTTGAGCCGTTCCACCAGGGGAGCACCCACCATCAGCACCAGGCTGCGGCTCTCCAGCGGCACCCCAGCCGGCGTCCAGGAGATCGGATGGATCGGCAGATCCTCATCGGGGGGCAGGGAGGTGTCGATCACCCGCCGCCAGCCCAGCTTCGACGGGGGCAGATCGAAGTGCATCGCCCGGTGGTAGGCGTTCATCGCGCACCACAGCAGCGGTCCGATCTGGGGGTCCACCAGGCTCCATGCCAGGCAGTGGGACCAGGCGGCCCAGTCGGGCCGGTGCAGCTCCACCCCATGCCATTCCCGCCACACCATCCCCGCCTCGGCCGGGCGGCGGGTCATCAGTTCGTCGGCCACCGGAATCTCCGGGTTGAGCAGGTCGGCGAGGCCATGGCGCACAGAGATAAGGCGGCCCAGGAAGCGGCGCAGGGCCAGATCCTGACCATCGGGCTTCCAGTGCATCCAGCCCAGCGGATTGTTCTGGCACCAGGTGTTGTTGTTGCCCCCCTGGCTGCGGCGCACCTCATCGCCCATCAGCAGCATCGGCACCCCCGGTGCGAGCAGCAGGGAGGCCAGCAGGTTGCGGATCTGGCGGTTGCGCAGGGCCTCCACCGCCGGATCACTCGACGGACCCTCCACCCCGTGGTTCCAGCTGTTGTTGTGGTTGTCACCGTCGCGGTCATCCTCGCCGTTGGCCAGGTTGTGCTTGCGGTCGTAGCTCACCAGATCGGCCAGGGTGAAGCCGTCGTGAGCCGTGAGGAAGGTGATCGTGCGGCCCACCGGCGCCGGCAGGCCACCGAACAGGTCGGGGTTGCCGACGAGCCGCTGCCCCAGATTCCAGACGCACTTCTCATCCCCCTTCCAGAAGCGGCGCAGATCGTCGCGGAAGCGGCCGTTCCAGCCCGCCACCCGCTTGGCGGGGAAGTCGGCGAGGCGGTAGAGGCCGCCGCAGTCCCAGGGTTCGCTGATCAGCTTCAGATCGGCCAGTTCCGGATCGGCCTCCATCTCCTCGAACAGGGGCGGACCGTCGAGGGGCTCCAGCTGGTCGCCGCGGCTGAGGGCGATGCCGAGGTCGAAGCGGAAGCCGTCGATGCCCAGCTCCATCGCCCAGCAGCGAAGGGATTCGAGGATCAGGCGCCGGCTGAGGGGCCGGTTGGCGGCGATGGTGTTGCCGCAGCCGCTCACATCCAGGTAGTCGCCGCGGGCGTTCTGCTGGTAGTAGGTGGTGTCGGCCAGGCCGCGCCAGCTGAGGGTGGGGCCGGCTTGATTGCCTTCGCTGGTGTGGTTGTAGACCACGTCGAGGATCACCTCCAGCCCGGCCTGGTGGCAGGCGGTGACCAGGGCCCGCACCTCGCTGCGGGCCTGGAGGGGATCGTCGCTGACCAGGTAGTCGGCGTGAGGAGCCATCCAGCTCACAGGGCTGTAGCCCCAATGGTTGAAGCGGCCGGCCGGTGCATCCTGGGGGTCGAAGGCCATCACCGGCAGCAGTTCCACCGCCGTCACCCCGAGCTCCACCAGGGAGGGCAGCACATCGATCAGGCCCAGCAGGGTCCCCTGCCGCTCCACCGGCACCGGACAGCCGGGGCCCCGGGTGAAGCCGCCCACATGCAGCTCGTAGATCACGCTGTGCTGCCAGCGGTGGCGCGGCCGCGGGGCCGCCTCGAAGTCGAAGCGATCCCGATCGGTCACCACGCCCCGCAGGCAGCTAGCGGTGTTGGGCACGGCCCCCACAGCGGCACCGCGTTCGTAGACCTCCCAGCCGGTGATCGCCCGGGCGCAGGGATCAAGCAGCACCTTAGACGGGTTGAAGCCGTGGCCACCGGGCTGCAGCGGACCGAAGATCCGGTAGCCGTAGCAGCAGCCGATCCCTTCCTCCTCCACTTCCACATGCCAGTGGTCGCCGGAGCGGTGGCGGCCGTCGAGTTCGATCACCCGCCGGGGTTCCGGCGCGCGGCCATCGGCGAACAGCAGCAGCTCCACCCGCGTGGCCAGCGGGGCCACCACCGAGAAGTTCACACCGCGGGCGGTGCAGGAGGCGCCCAGGGGCCAGGGTTGTCCGATGCGGATCGCCGCCAAGGAACCGGCCAGGAGTAGCCACAAGGTAGGAGGGCGGTGCCGGGGGTGTCCGTAGCGGAAAGGCTTCAATGGGGGGCCGCCGCGGTGGAGCGCCCTGGATCCGCCTTCCAGCGAAGAGGGGCGCCCGCCCCAGCCGGTCGGGCCCGGCCTGTGGCTGTTCGCACCCAACCGCGACACCGCCGGCGGCAGTTCCTGGCTTCTGGAAGGGGATCAGGGGGCGGTGCTGGTGGATGTGCCCGCCCTCACCCAGGCCCATCTCAGCTTCCTGGCCCAGCGCCCCGCGGGCCGGATCGTGCTCACCGGCCGCGACGGGCACGGCCGCTGCCGCCGTCTGCAGGAGGCGCTGGGCTGGCCGGTGCTGGTGCAGGAGCAGGAGGCCTACCTCCTGCCCGGGATGGCGTCGCTCGAGACCTTCGCCGAGGAGCACTGCCCGGCCCCCGGCCTTGCGCTGCTGTGGACGCCGGGGCCTGGGCCGGGGTCGTGCGTGCTGCATGCCAGCAGCGCCGGCATCGACGTGCTCTTCTGCGGCAGGTTGCTGCTGCCGGTGGGGCCGGGGCGGCTGGCGCCGCTGCCGCAGCGGCGCACGTTCCACTGGCCGCGGCTGCTGCGCTCGATCGAGCGGCTGCGCCAGTGGCTCCCGGCCGGGTCCCCCCACGCGATCGCCAGTGGTGGTGGCCTCGGTGCCCTGCGCGGCGAGAAGCTGGTGGGCCAGGGCGAGGCCCTGCTGGCCTCCCTCGATCTGGCGTCGCTGGCATCCGAGCTGCCCCCGCCGTCGATCGGCTGAGGGGCTGCGAAGACGATCGGCGGGGACCCACAGGTGCTCCCGAATGATCAGGATCTGCGAAAACGTTGTCGGGATAAGACTTTTCTGCTTGCCGCCCCGGGCCCATCCTCATACGATTGGCCCGCTTACGCCCACGGCGGCCGGGATTCACCGGTTCGCTCCCTCTCCGCCTTGCCGGAGTTCCCCCACCGCCGCCCACCCGAGATTCCCGTCCGATGAACAAAGCTGACCTCGTCAACCTCGTTGCCGCCCGCACCGAACAGACCAAAACCGATGTCGCCGCCGTGGTCGACGCCCTGATCGACACGATCATCGATTCGGTTGTCGACGGCAAGAAGGTGTCGATCCTCGGCTTCGGTTCGTTCGAGCCCCGCGAGCGCTCCGCCCGCCAGGGCCTCAATCCCAAGACCGGGGAGAAGATCAAGATCGAGGCCAAGCGCGTGCCCGCCTTCACCGCCGGCAAGCTGTTCAAGGACAAGGTTCAGGGCGGCTGATCCCCTCCAGCGCCTCCGCCGGGCTCTCCCGTTTCCTGCCTGAACATGTCCGCGGTCAGCTGGCCGCCGGGCTCGAGCGGCGGAGCAGGGGCTACAGGGGGCGTTTCGCCCCCTCACCCACCGGTGCCCTGCACCGCGGCAACCTGCGCACGGCCCTGCTCGGCTGGCTGGTGGCACGCCGCCGGGACGGGGAGTGGCTGCTCCGGATCGACGACCTCGACGTCCCTCGCAACCGCCCCGGAGCCGAAGAGTCGATCCTGGCCGACCTGCGCTGGCTGGGCCTGACCTGGGATGGACCTCTGATCCGCCAGAGCGCCCGCCTGGGCCTCTACGCCAGCGTGCTGTCGGCGCTCCGTCGCGCCGGGGAGCTCTACCCCTGCCGCTGCAGCCGCCGGCTGCTGGCGGACATCTCCGCCCCCCACGGGGCCCTGGCGGTGTATCCGGGCCGCTGCCGCGGGATGCCGCCCCAATGGGGGCCGCTGGCGGGACGCTTGCCCAGCTGGCGGCTGCGGCTGGGGCCCGGTTGCCTGGTGTGGCCCGAGCATGGCCAGCCGGACGCGTCCGTCGATGGTCCCGGCCAGGTGGGAGACGTGGTGCTGCGCCGCGCCGATGGCCTGGTGGCCTATCACCTGGCCACGGCGGTGGATGAGCTGGCCCTTGGGATCGAGGAGGTGCTCCGGGGTGAGGATCTGCGTGCCTCCACCGGAGCCCAGGTGGCCGTGATGTCGGCCCTGGGGGCTTCACCGCCCCGTTATGCCCATGTGCCGCTGTGGCGCGATGGGGCTGGCCAACGGCTGAGCAAGCGGGAGGGCGCCGTGGGCCTGGCCGGTTACCGGGCCCGGGGGCTGGATGCGGCCGGGGTGATCGGGGAGCTGGCCGCCAGCCTCGATCTGGTGCCGCCCGGCAGCCGGCTCAGCGCTGCCGAACTGGCGGCCGGGCTTCAGGCCGAGCGGCTCGAGCGGGCCCTGGCGGGCAGCGACGCCCATGCGCTTGGCACGTGTAGCGGCGAGGGCCGCCAGGCTTAAGGAAGGTTTCGGGATCAAAGCGTCCGTTTGCGAGCACAGTGAAGGCACGAAACGAGCACCACGCCCATGAGCCAGTTCTCCACCCACGCACCGCCGGAAATCACGCCGAGCTGCCGGCGCTGTGGGGGGAGCGGCATGCTCCGCCATGGCGATCAGCGTTTCCGTACCTGCCTGGATTGCCTCGGCCAGGGCCGTCGGATCGGCGAGACGGCCGAGGAACTCTTCTTCCGGCCGATCAGCGTTGCGGTTTCCGTGGTTTCCGGGCGATGAAGAAGGCCGTGGTGGCCACCACCACGGCCAGCGGGGCCGCAGTGAGCAGCAGCAGGATGACGGCGGTCCAGTCGGTGTACATCCGGTCGTTCGTGATACCGGTGCCATCATCCCAGCCGAGCGCTCCCTGCCCATGGGTCCTCCGCTCCCGCCCCCCGTGCCGTTCATGGCCCGCGTCGCCCTGCTGCTGGCGCTGACGCGCCCTGCGGCCGTGCGTGCCGGCGTGCAGTTCGAGAACTGCGTCCGGGGCAGCGACGGCTCGATCACCTGCGACACCGTGCCCACGGGCAACACCCTGCTCAACGACGAGACCGCCCGTTACGGCCTGCTCAACGATGCCAGCCCCGGCTGGAGCGAGTTCGAACCCTATGAGGGTCTCGACGACGAGTTCGGCTGCAACCAGACCTGAAACCAGGTTCTGAGCTTCGGGCTCACGGTCCTTGGGCTGTTCCGGTCGACGCTGGGAAATGGCACCCTGGAGATGGCTTCGCCAACGGCTTTACGCCGACCACCATGCATTTCTGGTCCCCCGAGATCGATCCCGACCATCCGCTGGCCTGCACCCATCCGGAGCGCTACGTGCTGCGTCGGCTCTCCAACGGCTGCTATCTGGCCATCGATCCCGTGGACCAGGGCCTGATCGACGTGGAGACACCGGAGCGGGCCCACGGCTTTCACACCCATGAGGCTGCCCTGCGGGCCGCCACCGAGCTGCGCAAGCTCGGGCTGGCTGCGGTGGACGTGCTGAAGCTGGAGTGAGGCGATCCCGGAGACTTCCGGGATCGTTACGCCCGGCCTGCGCTTCATGCCCAGCGGCGGCGCCATCGATAGGGTCGAGGCAGCGACCGGAGCGGCTCCCATGCGACGCCACCATCAGCGCACCCTGGAGGCGCTCTATGCCCACCCTCTCCAGCACGGCATCCGGGTGAGCCGGGTGGAGGCCCTGTTCCGGGCCCTGGGGGCGGAGGTGAGCGAGATCGATGATCGCCGCCTGCGCATCCGGCTCCCTGATGGCGAGGAGACCTGGGTCGCCAAGGGGGGCGGTGCCCACAGCCCCGATCTCGACAGCGAGGCGGTGATGCGGCTTCGCCATCTGCTCAAGGAGGCGGGCATCACCCCCGACCATCCCGAGGCCAGCCCGGCCTCTGTCCGGGGGGATGTGAGCCATCGCCTCGTGCTTCATCTCAATCACCACGCCACCGACGTGTTCCGGCTGGAGGGGGACGAGGTGGAGCATGCGGTGCTCAGGCCCCATGGCGTGTGGAGCTCGGGCGAGACCCTCACCCATCGGCACGATCGCGACGTGGCGGGTCAGCGGGCTCCCCGCCACAACGACTACCTGGCCCGGATCACTGCCGCGTTGGCCGATGCCGATGCGGTGCTGCTGCTGGGCCATGGCAGCGGCGAAAGCGACATGCGCCAGGTGCTGCTCCACTACCTGGAACACCACCGGCGTGATCTGCTGGAGAAGATCGTGGGGATCGAAACCCTCGACGACGCGGGCATGGGCGAGGGGGCTGTGCTGACGGTAGCCCGGGTGCACTTCGGCAACCTGCCCCACCGGCGTCCGCTGGTGGTTCCCGGCCAGGAACCGCAGCGGATCTGACGGGCGGGATACTCAGATCAGGCTCACCTCACCCCGTTCGCCGGTGCGGATCCTGATCACATCCAGCACGTCGCTGATCAGGATCTTGCCATCGCCCACCTCGCCGGTGGCCGCTGCAGAGCGGATGGTTTCAATCAGAGCGGGGAGCATGGCGTCCGTGACCGCCACCATCACCAGGACCTTTCGCAGGAAGCGTGCTTCCACCTTCACGCCGCGGTAGACCTGCGGATAGCCGAGTTGGTTGCCGAACCCCTCCACGGGAATCACGGTCATTCCATGGACGCCAAGCTCGACGAGGGCGTCTTTGACGGCATCGAGTTTCTCCGGGCGGAGGATGGCCTGAACCTGCTTCATGCCGGTACTCCTTGAGTGAGGGGGTAGAAGGTGATGGGTTGTCTGCGCGTGGAGCGCAGGGAGCGGGGAATGTAGCGACGTGGAGGCCGGGCCGGCATGAGTGCACGGGAGATACCGACATTGTAAAGCGGCGGTTCGTAGTGGTTGCTACTAATTAGCCCTTGATTCGTCAATGATCGGGTTGTGTGATTACGATCCGCACCGTCCGCGTCGCATTCTTCATGACATCAGTTCCGCATCGACCTTTGCAGGGGCCTCAGCGGCGGTTACGCGACGTTTCCCTGGAAGAGTCGCCTTCCCTGCTGTTTCGGCGTCTGCGGAGCTTCACCCGCTCCAGCCGCCTGGCCTGGCTGGCCTGTGTGCCCGTGGCCCTGATCGGCCTGGGCCTGTTCAATCTTTCCGCCCGTGCAGCGGAGCTTCCCGAGCTCACGCCCGCCTTTCTGAGCAACAACTTCTTCATCCTGATCTGCGCGGTCCTGGTGATCTTCATGAACGCCGGCTTCGCCATGGTGGAAGCCGGCATGTGCCGCTCGAAGAATGCCGTCAATATCCTGATGAAGAACCTGATCGTGTTCGCGCTGGCCGCGACCGCCTACTGGTTCATCGGTTTCTCGCTGATGTACGGCGATCCGGTGGCGGCTGGCTGGCTGTTCCTCAAGAACACCATCTTCTTTTTCGATCCCAGCGTCACCGCCGACATGGTGAAGGATGGCTCTCTGGTGCCAAGCGTTGACTTCCTCTTCCAGGTGGCCTTCGCCGGTACCTCGGCCACCATCGTTTCGGGCCTGGTGGCGGAGCGGATCAAGTTCGGCGAATTCGTGATCTTCTCGATCATCCTCACAGGGTTGATCTACCCCATTGCCGGGTCGTGGAAGTGGAACGCCGAAGGCTGGCTCAACAAGCTCGGCTTCATCGACTTCGCCGGCTCCACCCTGGTGCACTCCGTTGGGGCCTGGGCCGGTCTGGTGGGGGCGATCCTGCTCGGCCCCCGCATCGGTAAGTACGTAGCCGGCAAGCCCCAGGCCATTCCGGGTCATAACCTGGCGATCGCCACTCTTGGCTGCCTGATCCTCTGGATCGGCTGGTACGGCTTCAACCCCGGTTCGGTGCTCGCGATGAATGAAACCGTTCCCTTCGTGGCCGTCACCACAACCCTCGGCGCTGCCGGTGGCGCCATCTCCGCCACCCTCGCCTCCCAGCTCCCAGGAGTTGGCCCGGACAAGCGACCCGGCAAGCCTGACCTCACCATGACCATCAACGGCATCCTGGCCGGCCTTGTCGGCATCACCGCCGGCTGTGACGGCTACTCGATGGGGGGCTCCTGGGTGGTGGGCTTCATCGCCGGTGGCCTGGTGGTGTTCTCGGTGCACCTGATTGACAGCCTCGGCATCGATGATCCCGTCGGTGCCTGGTCGGTTCACGGCACCTGCGGCATCTGGGGCACCCTGGCGGTGGCCCTGTTCAACCAGGACAAGGGCCTGTTCTACGGCCACGGCTTCGCCCAGCTGGGGCTCCAGCTCCTGGGTATCGTGGTCTACGCGGTCTTCGCCATTGTCGTCAGCTGGATCGCCTGGACGGTCATTGGTGCGATCTTCGGCGGCATCCGTGTCAGCGAGACGGAGGAGATCGAGGGTCTCGACATCAGCGAGCACGGCATGGAGGCCTACCCCGATTTCTCCATCGCCCAGCAATAGACGCCGGGGTCGGTCTTGCCCCTGGTTGCTCCCTGCCCCCTTGCCTTGCGGCAAGGGGGTTTTTGCTGGCTATTCGCGTCCGCCCAGGGGGATGCCCTCACGCTGCAGGCGCAGCAGCAGGCGGCGCAGCAGTTCCCGCTGGGCCTCGCTCTGGCGCCCCACCTGGGTCACGAGAACCAGGCTCACCTCCAAGCCCTCGGGCCGGGCCGCCCTGATGCCCCGCAGCACGGGCGGCTCCAGCAACAGGGGTTGCCAAGCCGGGTCGGTGGCAAAGGCCTGCCGTTCCTTCTCGATCGCCGCCAGGGCCCGGGGTAGATCGGCCCGCTCGCGATCGAGCAGCAGGGTGATCTCGGCACCGGAGCGCAGCTTGGTGTGGTTCACGATCCGGTCGCAGCCGCTGTTGGGCACCACCACCACTTTCTGATCCACCGTGCGCACCTCGGTGCTGAGCACGCCCACGTCCTGCACCTCCCCCAGCAGGCCGCCGATCTCCACCAGATCGCCGATGGCGTAGCGATCGTCGACCAGGGCCACCAGGCCGGCGATGAAGTCGCGCAGCATGCCCTGGAACACCAGGGCCAGGGCGCCGAGCACGGCGCCGCCTGCCAGCAGGGCATTGGAGGAGAGCTCGCTGAGCAGGGGGATCCCGGCCACGATCCAGGCTGCGCCGACGGCGGTGCCGAGCAGGTTGGCCAGCCGCTGCAGGGCCACCAGCAGGCTGCGGTAGCGCTGGGCCCTGCGCTGACGCGCCTCCGCCGGCACATCCACGTTGAGGGCCCACTGGCTGAGCAGCAGCCACACCACCCCCCGCAGCAGGGCCACCAGCAGCAGCATCACCAGCAGCTTGAACGCCACGACCGCGGGCTCGGTGAGCAGGTCGACGGCCCGGGTGAACTGGCCCGGCCAGGCCATCAGCAGCACCGCCACCAGCGCCGCAGCCAGCACCGCCATCAGGGCGGTCAGCAGCCGGCTGCGCCCCTGCAGACCGTGCAGCACCTGGTCGTCGAAGTGGCCCGGAGCGAGCTCATGACGACGCTGAAGCTCGGGGATCCGCAGCCGCGTGCGGTTCCACAGCCACAGGCAGAGGGCCAGCAGGGCCACCAGCACGACGGCGCTGATGGCCGCCTGCCGCAGCCGGCGCACCATCCGGCCGTCTTCGAACTGGAGCCGGGCGTAGCGCAGCCTCTGCTCCAGCAGGCTGCGCCAGCGCTCCGCCAGCCGTTCCGGCGTGGTGCCGTGCAGCCGGGCGTCCTCGTCGGTGACGCTCAGCAGGGGCAGGGGACGCTCCCGTCCCGGCACCACCGCCGCCAGCTGGGGCGGAAGCCCGTTGCCCTTGAGCACCACCACCTGCAGATCATCCGGGCGGCCGCCCAGGCCCAGATGGTCGAAGTCGCAGGGCAGCAGGTGCTTCCCCTCCCCATGGCGGGCGGCGACCAGTCCCCCCAGCCGCTCCCCCGGTGTGCAGCGTTTGGGGGCCTGATAGAGGAGGTCGAGGTTGCCCTCGATCACCTTTGCCCGCTCAAGGGCCGTGGGCCCCTTGCCCTCGCTGCTGAGGGTGGGGGTGGCCACCACGATCGTGGGCACCCCCAGCACCCGCACGTTGGCCAGCTGCAGGCTGCCGGCGTCACCGCCGGCCTGAGGCTTTCCGGGTGGAACGCCACCGCCACCGCCACTGCCGCCGTCACCGGCGATCGGGCCCCGGGCGGCCAGGCCTTCCGCTCCCGGCAGCAGGGTGAGCACCAGCACCAGGGACAGCAGCGCGATCCAGGCCCGGGCCCTGCGCAGGGGGAGCGGGAGGCGAGGGGAGGACGGCGGGGCCGGCATCGCAGCGGAGGGGACTGCGCGCATCATCGGCAGGCCCTCACGCTTCCCCGAGGGCCGCGGCCACTGCCATCTGGAACACCGCCTCCTCCGGGGTGATGCCGGTCCAGCGCTCAAAGATCTGCATCGCCAGCTGCACCAGCATCTCCACCCCATCCACGATCGGGCAGCCGCGCTCCCGGGCCGTCTGCAGGAACGGGGTGATGCGGGGATTGGTGATCACATCCACCACGGTGCAGGACGGGTCCACCGACTCCCACTGCAGCGGCACCGGCTCCAGCTCGGGGGCGCAGCCCAGGTGGGTGGCGTTCATCAGCAGGGTGGAGCCGGGCGGCACAGCCACCGGGCTCTGCCACGGCTGCCACTCCGCCGGGACGCCGGAGGCGCTGCGCACCCGTTCGGCCACCTCCCGGCCCTGCTCCTCTCGCCGGGTGACCAGGGTGAGCCGGGCGGCTCCGGCCCAGGCCAGTTCCACGGGCCATCGCCCGGCCGGCCCCTCCGGCCCCCAGCATCACCACCCGCGCTCCCTGCAGGGGCGTCACCTTGTCGATCGCCTTCACCACCCCTTGCCGTCGTTGTTGTGGCCGATCAGGCGGCCTGCTTCGATGGTGGTGTAGTTGGCGGCACCGATGGCCTGCACATCGGCATCGACGGCATCCAGCAGGGGAATCACCGCCACCTTCCAGGGCACCGTGATCGCCATGCCCCGGTAGCCGAGGGGCCGCAGGGCCGCCACCGCCAGGGCCAGGTCGTGCTCATCGGCGATGTCGTTCTTCCAGAATTGCCAGGTCAGGCCGTAGTGGGCGTAAACGGCATCGAACATCCGGTCGATCGGGTTCTCGGCCACCGGATGCCCCAGCATCCCGGTCATCTGTTTCTGGGGACGGATCATGGCGGGGGATGCCGGGGTTCCCAGCATGGCCAGGCCGCGCCGCTGGGTCAGAACCCCGATCCCGGTGTCTGCAGAACGGCCAGCTCCTCGACGCTCGACACCCGCCCCAGCAGGGCGTTGCGATGGGGGAAGCGCCCGAAGCGGGCGATCACGTCGTGGTGCCGGCGGGCGAACTCGGCCGTGCGCTGATCGGTGAAGCGCTCGAACAGGGGCAGGGACTCCGCCTGCACCGCCAGGTCTTCGGCGTGCATCTGGGGCATCAGCCAGAACTGCCGCCGCGTCGGCTCCGGTTCCGCGGCCACCCAGCCCCGCTCCACCCCCTGCCGGCTGAGGGCCAGGGCCTGGGGGTCGCCGGCGAAGGCCATGGCCGAATCCCGCCAGATCTGCCTCGTGAACTGATCGAGCACCAGCACCAGGGCCAGGGCCGAGGCCGGATCCTCTCCCCAGCCGGCCAGCCCACCGGCGATCGCCGTGCGGGTGAGGCCGATGAAGCGCTCCGGCACCGCCTGGTCGAAGGCCTGATCCTTGGCGAACCACTGGCGGGGGCTGGTCTCATCGAACCAGAAGGCCAGTACGGCTGGGGCGTCCATCAGCATCCGGACTCCTGGAACACGGGGGCATCATCGCCGGAGGGCGCCATCAAAAAACCCCCGGCCGTAGCCGGGGGCCAGAGGTTCTCCTGACTGGAAGGCGTCCGGCCTCAGCCGTCCACCTTCACGGTCACGGTGCTGACCTTGTGGGCCTTGGGCAGCGTCACCGTCAGCAGGCCGTCGCGGTAGCGGGCCTGCAGCTGCTCCCGCTCGATCGCGGTGGGGAAGCGGAAGCTGCGGCTCCAGGTGCCGTAGCGGAACTCGCTGATCAGCGGAGCCTTCCGGGGCTCGGCGGCGGCTTCGGGGCTGGCCTCGGTGG
>JBJTUJ010000286.1:0-5286 GCA_046080685.1 Cyanobium sp.
TTCTCGCCGCAGGCCTAAAAAGCGCTTCAGGCGTCGACCTTTCTTGGTCATGGCATTGATGGTGGCATGGGGCCAACTTCCTGCTAGTGGCGGATCTAATTTCAACTATACTCTGCTCAGGGTCGGGTTTAAGTCTTGCCATTCAACGTGGTTGCAACGCTGACTACCTTTGGCGATATCGAAAGGATTGCGCAGGCAGGTGCCTCCCTCCCCTGAGGCGAAGTTACGCATTGGAGTGGTGTAGAGACAGTTGGCGAAAAAATAATGATTTACTTGGCTCCAACGCCTGCTGCTCTTGTCTTGAACCGGCTCTCCTCCATGCAAAAGATTGGCATGCCAGATCAGCAGATCACCCCGCTTCGGCAGAAACCGCTGCTTCTCAAATGCATGCTCGTTCACGGCCTGTTGCCAGGAGGGCTCAAAAAACCGCTGCGGGTGCTGTTCTTCCATCACCACATCGCGATCGAGGCCTAGCGATCGTGCACTGAGATAGGGCAAGCGATGGCTGCCCGGAAAATAGATCAGGGGGCCGCTCTCCGGTTGCACGTCTTGGAGTGCGATCCAAACACCGCACATGAATCCATTGGGATAGCTGTGAAAATGAACGGCATCACTGTGAAAGTGCTGCTCACTTCCTACGGCAAAGTTGAGGGTTTGAAAGGCGAATGGATCCCGTCCATAGAGATGGCGCAATAGATCCAACACCACCGGCTCCAAGGCCAGTGCCCGAATGGATTCATGGTCGACCCAGCCATCCTGCAAGCGAGGCGGACCGCTTTCGCCGCTCTCCCACAGCTTGAGATCCGCTTCAAGACGCGGCTGTAGATCTTCAACAACATCATCAATTTTTTCCAGCCACTCGCTCCCGCCCAGATCCACCACGCAGTATCCCTCGGTGTGCAGGGAGATCGCTTGCTCAGCCCAACGGCCAAAGGTACCAGCCACAAGCAGCTGCTGAAAATCACTTCGGTCTATCAGGGGTTGGCCGGTGAGATCGAGGGGCATGGATTAGCCAGGGGGGAGGGCCGATGTTCGCGCTGTTGTGGTGGATGCTTTCAGTGCCAGCGATAGACTTTCCTCCAGCAGACTGAGATGGGGGCTGTAATGGGGATCCGCTTCCAAGGCGGCTCCCCATCGATTGATCATGGCTTGTCGTTCTCGCTGCCATTGGGCATAGGTATCCGCTTCCGTCGGCGCACCGCGGCTTTTGGATTCATGGTGGATGAGCACTGCATCCGGACAAAACAAATTGCGATAGCCCGCTTTGATCAGACGCAGGCAAAAATCCACATCATTATAGTTAACCGCGAAGTTGATCGCATCAAAGCCGCCAACGGCTTCGAACAGGGCTTTGCGCACCACCAGCGTTGCCGCGGTCACGGCGCTCAGGTTATGGGCTAATTGGAGCCTCAATTGATAGCCTTCTTCTTCGGCCGCTAGATATTTGTGGGCGTGGCCGGCAATGCCGCCAATACCCAGCAACACCCCAGCATGTTGGATCGTACCATCGGGGAACAACAGTTTTGCCCCCACCGCCCCAATCTCCGGCCGCAGGGCCTGCCCTGCCATGGCGGCCAACCAGCCGGGGTGGGTCGCTTGCACATCGTTGTTCAACAGCGCAATCAGCTCACCACGGGCAAGGGACACGGCCTCATTGTTGAGAGCGGCGTAGTTGAATGTTCCCGGACGCCGCAGAACCCGCACATTTTCCTGTTGCTCCAGATGGGCGAGATAGTTCAGCGCTTCAGGCTCGCTACTGCCGTTATCGATCAGAATCAGCTCTGTGGGCGGATTACCCTGGCTATGTTCCGCCAACGACGTGATGCAGCAGCGCAGTAGATCACCCCGGTCCCGCGTGGCAATGATCACACTCACCAGGGGCGGCGGATCCGGCAGGGGCCAATGAATCAGATGGCCGCCGGTTCGATGATGGAAAACCTGAGCATTCTGTCCGTGACGGGCAAGAAATTGTTGCAGGCTCTTGGCTGTGTGGCTCGTTGAGCGAGGCTCTCCCGGTTGATCGACGCGATGATATAAAACTTCGGGCAGGTGAAGGACTTGATCGCCCTGGCAAAGGGCCGTTGCCTCGAGCGCGATGGAATAAAGTTCAGGCGATTCTCCTTCGCCACTCAGGGCTTCACAGGCCCTGATGCAGAGATCGGCGCGGATCAGCCAGCAGTGGGAATAGTGGGGGTCGCTGTAGAGCAGATCAGGATTCCAGGCCGGCTTGAACTGGGGTGAATGCCGTCGTCCCATGGGGCTGATCTTGTCCTCATCCGCATACAGGATGTCAGCATCGGCTTGGGTTTGTATCACCTCGCTGAAGCGAGCCAGAGCTTGGGGAGCCAGTTGATCGCCTACTTGCAAAAAAACAATCCAGGTGTTGTTATCGTCTTCTAAAAGTTGCTGCTTGGGCGGCAGGATCTGAAACGGGCCGGGATTTTGGCTGGTGACACTATTGATTGAACGTTGACATTGATGTTCGTTTTCCCGTTGCCCCCAGAGCCAGATGGCGAAGTTTATTGAAACAAGTTTGGCAGCAGCATCTGTTGACGTGAACTGGTTCCGTAGACCCTGTTTTTCCAGTGCTGGCACCTCGACCCGTTCTATCCATTCGTTATATCCCACCAGCGCAAAGTTCTGGCCCGACAGGAGCCGGTTGTAATCCCGCCATTGCTGTGCAAATGAGCGCTGCTTCAGGGATTCTTTCCGGTAGGCGGGGTGAAGCCTCAGCAACTTGACCGCCAGCAACTTTCGCACCCGCCACCAGGGCTGGGGTACCAGCCTTAATTCCGCAATCTGCGGATCATCATTGAGGCCCAGAATTTCAAAGCGTGTCGCCTGCGATCGTTGGCCAATGTGCACCAGGCGGCGGCGGCGTTTGCCGCTCACAAGGATCCTCCCCTGATGGCGATTGATCAGGCCGTAACTGCGCAACGTTTCGCTCCGGATGTGCACGGTCAGCAGATACCAGCCGGGCCGAGCTGGAACGCGAAGCGTCAGGGTTGGCCGTTGGCAACCCACGTCCCAGTTCCAGTCTTCCAGAAGCCGCAAGCCAGTCCAGCGTTTGAGCAGATTCACTGGCGATGACTGGCCTGCATGCCGAAGATGAATTTTGTCAAACTAAAGCCAACGGCGCAGCCGGCCAAAACGGTGAAAAACCCCTTACTTCTCCAGTCATTTTGTGGGTCTTCCGGGAGTTGTGGTGCCGAAAGCAGGGCCATGAATTTCTGTTGGCGCTTGCTCTCAATGCGAGCCTTCTCAACGGAGGTTAGGGCAAGTTTGTAGGAATCGGTGGCAAAGTTCACCTCCGATTCTAATCTGAGCACATCTGCCGCTTTGCGGTTTAGATTACGGCCCTTGCTGGACACCAAGGAGCGCCGTTCCTTTTGAATTTGCTGCTCCAGCTCCCGCACTTGGTCGGCAACGACCGCCACTTCCGGCTCTGCAGGATCCTTGAATTGTCGCTTTAAGGTGGCTAATTCCACCCGCAATTCCACCAGCTTTTCCTGAAGTTTGCTGATCGTTTGGCCGGCGAGTTCGGCTTCGGCTTTGGGGTCGATCACCGTGTTCGAATCTTGATAGATTAGTAACCGATTCTTGGCTTGATTGAGATTGCCGCGCGCCCTGCCCAGCTCTGATTCGGCAAAGCTCAACTGCTTCTGGCTGATGTCTTGATTGAGGCGATTCACAAATTGTTCACTCTTGGCCAGCATGAAGCGATTCAAATTGAGTGAGGCCCTCGGATTAAGGCCAATCGTGCGCAGCACAATCGCACCCGAAATCTCATCAAGGTTCACGGAAACTTGCTTTTTGAAATAGTTCAGCCTCTTCTCCTTCGATAATCCTGGCTTCATGCCGGCAAAGCGATCCAGTCCTTTTTGGGCATAGGCCTGATCGAGATCGTAGGTGCGGTCTAGATCCGACAACACCTGCGGCGATTGCAAGTAGGTTTTCAGGAAGCGTGCATCTTCCAGCGAAAGCTGATTGCCCCTGCCCAGCAGGGAGACCAAACCAGCACCAGCCAAGTTGGTGTCACTCTCTTCGGCCTTGCGGATGACAAAATCAGATCGGGTCACATAGCGATCACGGGCAATCGCATAGAAATAAACACCTGCTAACGCGACCGGTATGAGAAGGAGTTGGCTGACGGAAAGCTGAGGCCAGGGCGAAGAGCGGAGCCTCGGCGGTTTGATCGGGACAACCTTCGAATCCGTCAGGAGGCCTTCCTCACCCTCAACAACCTGCTCTTGCTGATCTTTCTTCAGCAAAAAGCGATTAAGCGGATTAAAATTATCAACATCAATCATTGGTTGACCCTTGAGAATTACTCCTCGATCCCCCGCTGCGGGGGGGTGGCCAGCAGTCGCTCGGTGTGTAGGGCAACGGCTTCGTCGAGGTCGCTGAATTCCTCAATCTTACCACCATCCAGGATAAAGGCACGGTCGCAATGCAGCTTCAGGCCCCATAGGTTGTGATCCACCATCAAAAAGTCGGCACTTTTCTTGCGCTCCATCAGCACACGCTTGCTTTTCTCGCGAAAGCGTTGGTCGCCGGCCGCGGTTACCTCGTCAATCAGGTACACATCAAAGTCGAAGGCCATCGACAGGCCAAAGGTGACCCTGGAGCGCATGCCGCTGGAATAGGTTTTAAACGGGCGATCAAAATAAACGCCGAGCTCGGCGAATTCTTCGACATAACGCACTTTCTCAGGAACCTTTCTTTTTTCACTATAGATGCGGCTCACAAAAGTTACGTTTTCGCGGCCGGTCAGGCTCCCTTGGAATCCGCCCACCAATCCCACGGGCCAGGAAATGGTGCTATCGGTGTTGATCGTTCCACTGTCGGGCAGATCGATTCCGCCAAGGATGCGCAGCAGGGTGCTTTTGCCGGCACCGTTAGCGCCGAGGATGGCGATTGACTCGCCGGTGTGGATCTTAAAGCTTAAATCCTTGAAAATGGTTGTTTTTATGCCTTGATAGGTAAAGCTTTTGGTTAGGTTGCTGACTTCAATCATTGTGGGTTGCTCATGGGGATCATAGGGTCAGAAGTTTGCGTTCGTTGTTGTAGTAGATCCATAGTGATAGGGTCAGCAAGGCAATGGTGCAGACGATCGCGTAGTCAAGGTTTGCGTCGGGCGTAAAGTAATCATCGCTCATCGACTTGCGGTTTAATTCGATGATATGCATCATTGGATTCCAAACGAAAAAGGCCCTCGTCCAGGGTGGGAAAATCCAATACCGGAAGGGCACGCCAGAGAGAAACCAAAGGATGCGTGGGACCCAA
>JBJTUJ010000287.1:0-12667 GCA_046080685.1 Cyanobium sp.
GGCCATCACCACCTCAAGGCCGTGCTCGGCAATCCCCACACGCGGGCGGCCGAGCTCGAGGTGGTGGCGGAGGTGGTGGGCCGCAGTCTCCTCTGATCCACTCCCTTCCCATGCCCGATCCTTCCGCGCCACCGCCAGCTCCGGCCCCCAACCGCCGTTCCCGCTGGGTGGCGATCGTGACCGGGGCCCTCTCGATCCTGATCGCACTGCTTTATCTAGGCCTGGTCACGGTGCTCGATCGTTCCGGTCCCCTGCTCCCCCCGCCTCCGGAGGCTCTGGGGGCCGCTGCGGCCGCCGGAAGCCAGCCCGCGGGTTCGCCGCCCGTGGGCCAGCCGGCCTCGGTGGCAAGCGCACCTGGCTCCGCTGCAGGGGGTCCACCACCCGCTGCAGCGCTGCCGTCAGGAAGCTCTTCAGCGCCCCTTCGCGGCGGTTGAGCTCGTACTCCTTCTGCAGCACCTCCGGCAGGCCGCCGTCGCCCCAGTCCTGGTCCTGGCGGAAGTAGGTGATGAAACTGCGGCCGGCCACGCGGGTGAGCCAGGCCACACTCACCGCCTGGATCGCCCGGCCCACAACCACCGCCGGCAGCGAGAGGCTGAGGGCGCTGCCCAGCAGGCTCACCCCGCCCTTGATCAGCCCCAGGCCCGCCAGGGTGCGGCCCACCGACACCGCCAGGTCCTGGGCGGCGGGTCGGCTGAGGGTGACGCCGTACACCCGGCCGATCTCCAGCACCATCTGGGCATGGACGGCGGCGGTGCCGAGCAGGTCGAGGCCGGGCAGGGGGGTGACCATCACCACGCCGGCGCCGATCCACATGAAGCGATCCACCACCGCCTCCGCATCGCTGCGCCGCTGCCGGTCCAGCAGCTCACGGCTCGCCTGCCCCAGCCGCCGGCACTGCAGCAGCAGGTTGTCGGCGATCAGCTCCTCCCCGTCGGCGTGGAGCACCGCTGCCATGCGCCGCAGGAGGGCTTCCACCTCGGCCGGCGGCTGAAGCGGACGGCCTCCGGGCATCGGCACGCTCTGGGGAGCGGCGGCGGCGGGGATCACATCCTTCGGGGCGATGCGGCCGCCACAGCGGCCCCGCAGCAGGGCCAGCAGCCGCTCCTCCTCCTTCTCACCGCGCAGGTCGCACTTGTTGAGCACCAGCAGCAGCCGCTTCCCCAGCGAAGCCAGGGTGTCGAGCACCTCCTGTTCCGAGGCCCGCAGATCGCCATCCACCACCAGCAGCAGCAGGTCGGCCTGGGCGGCCTGGCGGCGGGCCAACTCCTCCCGCTCCCGCCCCTCCGCTCCGGCCTCGAGGATGCCGGGGGTGTCCTCCAGGATCACCGCCCGCTCCAGACCAATCAACCGCAGCCGGTAGCGGGCGCTGCGGCGGGTCGAGCCCATCGGCGCCCCCACCTCCCCCACCAGCTCCTGCAGCAGGGCCCGGATCAGGGAGGTCTTGCCGGCCGAGCCGGTGCCGAAGACCACGATCCGCAGATCGCCGCGCTCCAGCTCCGCCTGCACCCGCTCCCGCTCCTGGCGCAGGGCCTCGGTTTCCACAGCATCGCGCACCCGCTCCAGGGTGCGGTCGATCGCCTCCAGGTTGCGGGCGGCCGCCTCCCGGCGGCTGGAGGGGGGGCGGACCGCTGCCGCCCCCGCGCCACCGGGTTTGTGGCCGCGGCGCAGGGCCTGCCACCATGGCAGGCCAAGCTGCACCAGGGCCACCAGCAGGGCGGCCACCACCGCCAGCAGCAGGGGCCCCACCAGCCAGCCCGGCAACCAGTAGCTCAGCTGCCAGAGCAGCTGGTTCACCGCCTGCAGCACCAGCCCCAGCGCCAGAAGCCCGGCCAGACCCAGTCCGATCCAGAGCCATAGGCGGCGGCCGGGCATCAGTCCGCGGCCGGGGCTGAGCGCATGATCTCGCCCCAGAGGGAGGCCGCCAGGGCGCTGGTGGCGTGGGTGGGGCGGTTGTCGTCGTTGCCCAGCCAGATGCCCATCACCCAGTGGCGGCGGGGATCGAAGCCCACGAACAGCAGGTCGCGGGCGTCGTTGGTGGTGCCCGTCTTGCCGCCGGCACCGCCGGGAATCCAGGCGGCCGTGCCGGTGCCCCCGTTCACCACGCCCTGGAGCATCGACTGCATCTGCTTCGCAACGGCGGGCTTCACCACCCGTCGCCCCGGCGAGAGGGCACGGCGCTGGCCGGAGGGGCCCGGACGGCAGTCGCTGCGGCCGGCGGTTGTCGTGCCCGCTCGGCCGCAGCTCTCGGCGTCGGTGAGCCGTCGGATGGTGGTGGGGGCATGCCAGACGCCGTCGGCCGCCACGGCGGCGTAGGCCGCGGTGAGTTCCAGCAGGGTCACCTCGCTCTGGCCCAGGGCCAGGCCAGGAACCGGGTTGAGCGGGCTGGTGATGCCCATCTCCCGGGCCTTCTGCACCACCGCCTCCAGTCCCACCAGGCGGGCGGTGCGCAGGGCGGCGGTGTTGCTGCTGATCGCCAGGGCCTGGCGGATGCTGAGGGTGCCGCCGCAGCCGCTGTCGAAGAACTGGCCCTGCCAGCGCAGGGCAGCGCAGCTCACCGGATCCGTGGGCCGGGCCCCCCGTTCCAGGGCCACCAGGTAAGGGATCAGCTTGAAGGTGCTGCCAGGCTGGCGCAGGGCCATCGTGGCGCGGTTGAACTGGCTGCTGCCGTAGTCACGCCCGCCCGCGATCGCCAGCACCCCGCCCGTGCGGCTGTCCAGCACCACCACCGCCCCCTGGCTGACACCGGCGTTGCGGTTGAGATCGATGCGCTGGCGCAGAAGCCGCTGCACAAGCTCCTGGAGAGCGGGATCGAGGTGGGTGTCGACCAGGAAGTTGCCCTCCGCCGCCACGTCCGGCCCCACCAGACCATCCAGATCCCGCCGCACCTGATCGCTGTAGAAGGGGGCGGCCTTCCGTTCGCTGCTGCGGCAGGCGACGCCCGCCAGCCGGATCGGCCGGCGGCGGGCGGAGCGGGCGGCGTCGGCGGAGATGCGGCCGGTGTCGGCCATCTTCGCCAGCACCTGGTTGCGGGAGCGCAGGGCCTCCTGGGGGGAGACGCAGGGGTCGAAGCCGTTGGGGGAGGGCAGCAGGCCCACCAGCAGGGCCGCCTCGTCGAGGTCGAGCTTGGCGGCGGGTTTGGCGAACAGCCGCCGGGAGGCATCCTCGAACCCCCAGCCGGCGCCCAGATAGGCCCGGTTCAGGTAGCTGAGCAGCAGGTCGTGCTTGCTGAAGCGCGACTCCAGCTGCAGGGCCACCAGCAGTTCGCGCCACTTGCGGCCCAGCGTCTCCCCCTGGCCCACCTGCTCGGGATAGAGGCTGCGGGCCAGCTGCTGGGTGAGGGTGCTGCCGCCCTCCAGCACCCGACCTCCTAACAGGTTGGTGGCCAGGGCACGGGCGGTGCCGATCGGATCCATCCCGGGGTGCTGCCAGAAGCGGCTGTCCTCGCTTGCCAGCAGGGCGTCGATCAGCACCCTGGGGTAGGCGTCGAGCCGGGCCAGTTCCCGGTGGCGGCGATCGTCGGCGGAGGCGATCGGCCGGTCCTGCCGGTCGTAGAGCACCAGAGGGCCCCGCACCGTGGCGAGGCTGCCGCGGATCGGCAGGCTGAGGAACGAGAGCGCCAGCAGCAGCAGGCCACCGGCCGAGATTCCCGCCACGGCCAGGCCGGGCACCATCAGCAGCCTGGGCAGCCAGGGCCTGGGATGCTGCACGAAGGTGAACTCCGGCAGGCCGGCGGCCGGCTCGGGACCGAAGCGCACCCGGTCGCCGTCGCGCAGCACCAGTTCCCGCACCCGCCGGCCCTGCCACCAGAGTCCGTTGGTGGAGCCGTTGTCCCGCAACAGCCAGCAGCCACCCCGGCGCTCCAGAAGGGCATGGCGACGGCTCACGGCGCCGTGGTCGATCACGATGTCGCTGCCGGGATCTCGGCCGATGCGGTAGCAGGCGCCCGGCAATCGCTGACTGCGATCCGGCTCCTTGCTCTGGTGGACCACCACCTCCGGCGGCTCCTCCTTCGCCCCGGGCCGCAGGCGACGTTCGAGGGTCTCAAGCATCGGAGGCTGCCTGGGGCCGGAGCAGATCGATCAGGAAGCAGAGCACGGCGATGTTGATCGCCACGTCGGCGAGGTTGAAGATCGGGAAGTGGATCGGCACGAACTCGAGAAAATCCACCACCCAGCCGAGGCGCCAGCGGTCGAGCCCATTCCCGAGCGTGCCTCCGAGCAGAAAGCCCGCCCCCAGCGACACCCACAGGCCTTTGGGGGGGCGAAGCAGGAGCCAGCTCGCCAGCCCGAGGGCGGCCAGGGCGCTCACCAGACCCAGCAGGGCCGTGTTGCCGCTGAGGAGGCTGAAGGCGGCTCCGGTGTTCGCCACCCGCCGCAATTGCAGCAGCCTCGGCAGGAAGGGCTGCACCATCCCGCTCGCCAGATGCTGGGAGGCCCAGAGCTTGCTGGCCTGGTCGAGGATGACCACCACCAGGGCCACCAGCCAGGCCTGGAGCTGGCGGAACCGCAGGGCCGGCCGGCGGCGCTTGCCGGTGGCGCTCACGATTCGATCAGCAGCAGCCGCCGCATCAGCCAGGCCAGCACGCCCACCGCGCAGCAGAGCAGGAGCTGGGGGAGCAGGGCGAGGCTGTAGCTGAGCACCAGGGGAACCAGAGCGGTGTCCCAGCGCGCGGCCAGCCCGCCGAGCAGCAGGTTCACCAGCCCGGTGAGGTGGAGCACCAGCAGGCCCACGGCCGCCGCTGCGGCCAGGCTGAGGGGATCGTCGAGGCGGCCCTGGCGAGCCAGGCGGCCGGTGAGCCAGGCCGCGGGCACGAACCCGGCCAGGTAGCCGAAGCCAGGATCGAGCAGGTAGCCCAGCCCACCCCCTTCATGGAACACCGGCAGCTGGAACAGGCCGATGCTCAGGTAGGCCACGGCGGCGAGCATGGCGCTGCGGGGCCCGCAGACCAGGGCCGTGAGCAGCAGGGCCGGCACCTGGAGTGTGATGCCGAGGGGCCGGATCGCCCAGCCGCCGGCGTCGTGGAACGGCACGGCGGCGGGGACCAGCCCGCCCACCACGATCAGCAACAGGCCGGCGATCGCGCCGCTCCAGGTGGCAAGGGCCCGCAAACCACAGCGTCCAAACTGGCGCCCATCCTGCTGCAGCTAGGGTCGCCTGAGAAGGTGCGGTGGCGGTACAGGTGGCGACGTCGGCGTTCAACTCGCCCAGTGACCCTGAGGGCGACCGTGAGGGCGACTGGGTGGGAGACCCGGAGGGTGACCAGCGGCCGATCACGCCGTTTGCGGTGGGGGATCGGGTGCACCTGGCCGGGGCCCTGCGCTACCTCAAGACCGCCGATCCGATGCCCATGCTGCGCCCCCCGGATCTGGTGGCCTCCGACGAGATGGGCCGTGTGGTGGAGGTCCGAGCGAGGGGCTGGTTCGCCGTGGCCTTCCGCCGGGGCACCTTCCTGATCAGCGGGGAGAACCTTCGTTCCTCCAATCCCGGCAGCACCACGGCGGGCTAGTCGTTGCCGGCGAGGGGATGGCGCTCCCAAGCATCCCTGGCTGCAACCAGGGCCTCGGCCGGCCCCACCAGGCTCAGGCAGGGCGGCCCGAGCCGGCGCCTTGCCGCCGCCCGCAGCGCCAGCGCATCGAGGACCGCTGCCTCGGCCAGCATCCGCTCCACATGATCGACAGGCAGGCCGTGGCTGAGCACGAGGGCGTCCCGCTCGGCGATCTGTGAGCAGGTCTGGCGCTCCATCGCCTCCTGGCCCACCAGCTTGGCCAGGGCCAGTTGCCGTTCCTCCTCGCTCAGCAGCTCCTCCCCCAACCGCTGCCACTCGTCGAGCAGACAGCTGGTGGCCTCCTCGGCCCGTTCGGCTGAGGTGGAGAGGTGCAGTACGAAGGGTGCGGGTCCGCAGCGGGCCGGAAGGTGCACCCCCACGTCGTAGGCCAGGCCCCGTTCCTCCCGCATCACCACGAACAGGCGGCACGACATGCCCATGCCGAGATGGGTCTGGAGCAGCCGCAAGGCCAGGGCATCAGGGTGACCAAGTGGAACGGTGGCGCTTCCCAGCATCAGCACCAGCTGCTCAGTGTCCTGCTCCTCCGCCGCCAGACGCGGGCCCGCGGGGGGGCCTGTGGAGGACGGCGACTCAGGGAAGGATGGTGGGCCTGGGAGATGGGTGGGCCAGGGATCGTCTCCGGCAGAAGGATCCAGCAGGTCCTCCACGCCGGGGGGCACTTCGCCGCAGAGCACCAGCACGGCGCCGTCGTCGCCGAGCCGGTGCTGAAGTGGCCTGAGGTGATGGGCGTCGAGCTCCGCCAGCTCGGCTTCGTTCCCCAGAGGATCGTGACCGTAGGGCCCGTGGCCGTAGAGCTGGTGACGGAGCTGGTCGTGGGCCAGCTGGAAGGGGTCTTCCCGCTGGCGCTGCAGGGTCTGGAGATTGAGCTGGCGCTCCAGCGCCACCTGATCGGGATCGAGGGTGGGCCGACGCACCATCTGCGGCAACAGGGGCAGCAGCTCCGCCGCGTCGGCGGCGGCACACTTCAGCCCGATCACCAGACCGTCTTCGTGGGCCTCCGCCCGCAGGGCGGCTCCGGCGCCCTCCACCCGATCCGCCAGGGCCTCGGCGTCGAGGTCGCCGCAGCCGCGGGTCATCAGGCCCGCCAGCAGCTGGTGGGCACCGCGGGCTCCGGCCGGATCGCGGCTGCTGCCGCCACGGATCACCAGCCGGGCGGCCAGGATCGCCGGCCCGCGGCGGGGATGGATCAGCACGGGCAGCCCGCCGGCCAGGGTCAGCCGTTCGGCCGGCGAAGGAGAGAGGGGCTGGCTCATGCGGGCAGGGCCTCCAGCACGCTGGCCCGGGTCGGATCCAGCAGGCTCAGGGTCTCGCGCTTCAGCCGCCCCGGATCCCAGCGCTCCAGCAGTTGCAGGGGGCGCTCCAGATCGTGATGACGGCCCCAGAGCTGGCTGTTGCCAATCAGACCGGAGACGGCGTCGGCGGATTCGAGGCCGAAGCGGTAGCTGTTGGCCACCAGCCGCCGGCTGCGCTCCCACTCGTTCGCCTCGATCGCGCCGGCCATCAGCTCCTGCCACACCTCGGTCACGGAGCGCCGCACCCGGGGAAGCTCCTCCGGTTCGCACACCGCCTCCAGCAGGGCGAGGCTGCCGAATTCCATGGCGTGGAGATCGAGGTCGATGCTCTCCACGATCCGCAGCCGCTCCCTGAGCCGTTCCACCAGCCGGCTGCGGCGACCCTCCGCCAGCAGGGTGGTGGCCAGATCGGCCCCCATCACCGCCTCCAGATCGCGGGCCGGCGGCAGCCACCAGGCCATCAGCAGGCGGGCGGCCTCAAGCCGCGGCAGCTCGAGCTGCTCCTCCCCCGCCTCGATCCGCAGCGCCGGCGGATCGTTGACCCGCTTCGCCGGTGCCAGCGCAGCGAGCGGACCTTCGGCGGCGCGCTGCAGCAGGCTGCCGTCGCCGAGCGCACCGCCGAGGGCGAGCACGCAGCGGTCGGCGGTGTAGAGGCGGCGATGGAAGGCCGCCATGGCGGCCGGATCGTGGGCCTGGAGGGCCGGGCGCCGACCCAGGATCGGCAGGCCGTAGGGGTGATCCGGACAGGCCCGCTCCAGCAGCCGCTGCAGGGCCACCTCCTCGGGCTGGTCCTCGCTCTGGGCCAGCTCCTCGAGCACCACCTGGCGCTCCATGGTGAAGGCCTCCGCCTCCAGGCGGGGGGCCAGCACCAGATCCAGCAGCAGGTCGAGGGCCTCGCCAGCCGCCTGGGGGGGAATCAGCACGTGGTAGTGCACGTCGTCGAAGCCGGTGGCGGCGTTGCTGCTGCCCCCGAGGGCCTCGACGCGCCGGTCGAACTCGCCTGCCTCCAGCCGGTCGCTGCCCTTGAACACCATGTGCTCGAGGAAGTGGGCCATGCCGCTCTCGGCGGCCGACTCGAACACGCTGCCGGCGCGGCACCAGAAGTCGATGCACACCACCGGCGCCTCGGCCATCGGCAGGGCCACCACATTCACTCCATTAGGGAGACGCTGTCGCTGCGGGTCGGCCAGCCCCGGCAGCAACGGCTCACAACGGGCCTCGGTCTGACTCATGCACCCATGGCAGGATCTGCATTCTGCTGGCCCCGTGGCCGCGATGACTTCGAGCGCGTCCCCCGCCACTCCTCCCACCCCCGTGAGCGGTGGCATCCATCCGCTGGTGGATGCCACCGCCCAGCGCATCCGCCAGCGCTGGAGTTCGCTTCCGGAGCTCGAGCCCCTGGCGATCGATCCGGAGCTGGAGGCCATCTGCGGCAGCCTCGACGGCGAGGACCTCTTCATCCGCAACGAGGTGCACCGCTGCCGCGGGCTGCGCAAGCTGCACCTGGAAACCGCCCGGCTGGGCGCGGGTCTGCAGATCCTGCACTGCGTCTTCTTCCCCGATCCCCGCTACGACCTGCCGGTGTTCGGCGCCGACATCGTCGCTGGGCGGGGGGTGGTGTCGGCGGCGATCGTCGACCTCTCACCGGTCACGGACCAGCTGCCTGCTTCGATCGAGGACGCCCTGGCGGCGCGCGATGGGGGCCCCTTCTCCCAGCGCCGTGAGCTGCCGGCCTGGGGGTCGATCTTCTCCCCGCACGTGCTGTTCGTGCGTCCGGCCGATGAGGCTGAGGAGCTGGCGTTCATCGAACAGGTCGACGGCTTCCTGGCGGTTTTGGCGGAGGCGGTGGCGCAGGCCCGGCCGCAGGCCCCCGACGACCCGGCTACGGTGATCCGCCTGGAGGGGCAGCTCCGCTATTGCAAGCAACAGAAACAGAACGACAAGACCCGGCGGGTGCTGGAGAAGGCGTTCAACCCCGCCTGGGCGGACCGCTACATCAAGGAGCTCCTCTTCGACGATCCCGTCGCCCCCTGATCCTCGGGGTCGGGGCCGCCGCCCTGGCCACCCTGGTGCTGGGGGTGCTCTTGGTGCGGGCCCCCTGGCGGAAGCCCGAGACGCCCCCGCGCGCCGCGGCGCCGGCGCCGTCCCAGCCCAGCAGGCAGGCGGTGGCTGCCCTGGGGCGGCTCGATCCCGCCGGTGACATCCGGGTGCTGGCGGCCCCGATCACGGGCATCGGCGGCAGCCCGCGCATCACGCGCCTGCTGGTGAGGGAAGGGGACAGGGTGCAGACGGGTCAGCTGCTTGCCACGTTCGACAACGGTCCCTACCAACAGGCGGAAGCGCGCCTGCTGATCACCCGGATCGCCAATCTGGAACGGCGGCTGGGCCTGCAGCTGCGCGACCTCGAGCGCTACCGCCGGCTTGCTGCCGCTGGAGCCTTCGCCGCCAGTGAACTCGACCTGCGCGAGCAGCGCACCCTCGAACTGCAGGGGGATCTGCAGGAGGCCCGCGCCGAGCTGGCGCGTGTCCGCACCGATCTGGTGAACACCGAGCTGCGCGCCCCGATCGACGGCACCGTGCTGCGCATCCAGGCCCGCCCCGGCGAGCGACCGGGCGACGAGGGCATCCTCGAGCTGGGCAACAGCGAACGGATGGAGGCCGTGGTGGAGGTTTACGAGAGCGACATCGGCCGGGTGCGCCTGGGCCAGGCCGTGCGCCTCACCAGCGAGAACGGTGGTTTCGACGGCACGCTCACCGGCCAGGTCAGCCGCATCAGCCCCCAGGTGCGGCAGCGGGAGCTCCTCTCCACCGACCCCACCGGCGACGCCGACGCCCGCATCGTGGAGGTGCGGGTGCGGCTGGATCCGCAGGATGCCCGCCGCGTGCAGGACCTCACCGGTCTGAAGGTGATCGCCAAGCTGGAGCCCTGAGGCTGGCCATGTTCTCCTTCTGGCAGTCGCGCCGCATCCCCCTCTCCTGGCTGCTGCTCACCCGCCAGCCAGCCCGTCTGGCTGTGGCCCTGGCCGGGATCGCCTTCGCCGGCATCCTGATGTTCATGCAGCTGGGATTCCGCGACGCGCTGTTCGACGCCAGCATCACGATCCACAAGCTCTTCGACGCCGACCTGGTGCTCCTGAGCCCGCGCACGATGAGTTCGATCGGCATGGCGGGCTTCCCGCGGCGGCGCCTGATCCAGGCGATGGCCGATCCCCAGGTGGCGAGTACCACCCCCGTGCACTGGAACCTGCTGCTCTGGCGCAACCCCCAGAACCGCACCACCCGCTCGATCCTGACCCTGGGCTTCGACCCCGGCGACCCCCTGTTCACCGATCCCGGTCTGACCGCCAAGGCCCAGGTGCTGAGCCAGCGGGGCCGGGTGCTGTTCGATGAGCTCTCAAGGCCCGAGTTCGGCCCGATCGGCGAATGGTTCCGTCAGGGCAAGGTGGTGGAAACGGAGGTGGCCGGCAAGCGGGTGCGGGTGGCGGGGCTGGTGGCCCTCGGGCCTTCCTTCGGCGCCGACGGCAACGTGATCACCAGCCGCGAAACCTTCCTGCGGCTGATGCCGAACACCCCCCCCGGCAGCATCGAATTGGGGCTGATCCGGCTCACCCCCGGGGCCGATCCCGCGGCCGTGGCCGCCCGCCTCAAGCAAACCCTGCCTGAGGATGTGACCATCTACACCAAGAAGGGTTTCGAGGAATTCGAGAAGAACTACTGGCGCAGCAGTACCGCCATTGGCTTCATCTTCACCCTCGGCGCCGGCATGGGTTTCGTTGTGGGTTGCGTGATCGTTTATCAGATTCTCTACTCCGATGTGAGTGATCACCTGCCGGAATACGCCACGCTGATGGCGATGGGCTACCGCCTCCTCACCCTGGTGGGGGTAGTGGCCCGCGAGGGCCTGATCCTGGCGGTGCTCGGCTACGTGCCGGCCTGGCTGGCCGGCCAGGGGCTCTATGCCCTCGTGCGTGCCGGCACCCGCCTGCCGGTGGAGATGGACAGCCAGCGCTCCCTGCTGGTGTTCGCCATGATCTTTGCCATGTGCATGGGTTCGGCGTTCATGGCCATGCGCAAGCTGGCCGATGCCGATCCGGCCGAAATCTTCTGACGGCATGACGCTCCCCCCCGTCGATCCCGAAGCCAGCGTGGCCGTCAGAGACCTCTGCCACTGGTACGGCAGCGGTGTGAACCGGCGCCAGGTGCTGCAGGGCATCGATCTCGAGATCCGCCCAGGCGAAGTGGTACTGCTCACCGGGCCCTCCGGCTGCGGCAAGACCACCCTGCTCACCCTGGTGGGGGCACTGCGCCAGGTGCAGCAGGGGTCGGTGCGGGTGTTCGGAAGGGAGCTGGCGGGGTCCAGCCGGGGCGAGCGCCAGCAGTTGCGGCAGCGGATCGGCATGATCTTCCAGGGCCACAATCTGCTGCGCTGCCTCACCGCCGAGCAGAACGTGCAGATGGGGGCCGACCTGTTGCCGGGCCTGGGCTACCGGGCCCGCCGCGATCTGGCCCGCGAGTGGTTGCGGGCGGTGGGGCTTTCCGACCACCTGGGCAAGCTGCCCCACGATCTTTCCGGCGGCCAGAAGCAGCGGGTGGCGATCGCCCGGGCCCTGGCGGCCGAGCCGCGCCTGCTGCTGGCCGACGAGCCCACCGCCGCCCTCGACAAGACCACCGGTCGGGAAGTGGTGGAACTGCTGCAGAGCCTGGCCCGGGAACAGGGTTGCAGCGTGCTGATGGTCACCCACGATCCCCGCATCCTCGATGTGGCCGACCGGCTGGTGCAGAGGGAGGACGGCCGCCTCTGGGACGCTGCGGTGCCCGACGCGGCCAGCGGCACCATGCTGGTGGGCGCCGATTGAGTAGGGTGGTCTTTGACGACTCTCTCCCAACGCCGCTCGCATGGCCAAGCGCAGGAATCTCAAGAAGGAAAAACAGGAGCGGAACCGCGCCTACGCCCGCAAGTTCAAGAAGCGCAAGCTGCGCAACGACGGCCGCGGTGAAGGCGTCGGCAACGGCGTCACCGGCACGGCCAACAACGGTGGCGCCGCCGACTGAGGCAGGGTCCACCCTGCCGGCGCTGCGGGGGACCCGAGACGGGTCCCCTTTTTGCTGAGCGCCTTTGCTGAGAGTCACGCACCAACGTCAGCCCGATCGTCCCGGATGTTCCTCAGCGTCGTCATCCCCACCTACAACCGGCTGCCGATCCTGCGCCAGTGCCTGGAGGCCCTCGAGCGTCAGCAGCTGGAGCCTCCGATCGAGCGCTACGAGGTGGTGCTGGTCGATGACGGCTCCACCGACGACACGGTGCACTGGCTGGATACCCACGCCACCGCCTTCCCCCACGTGCGCCTGATCCGTCAGGACCATGGCGGTCCGGCCGAGGGTCGAAACCGGGGGGTGGAGCATGCCCACGGCGACGTGATCGTGTTCATCGACAGCGATCTGGTGGTCACCCCCAGCTTCCTGCTCTGCCATGCCCGCGCCCTGGAGGCCGGCTGGCGGCGGCGCGGCGACCGCCTCTGCTTCACCTACGGCGCGGTTGTCAACACCGCCAATTTCGAGGCCCCCACCAGCGAGCCTCACAAGCTGCGCGATCTCTCCTGGGCCTACTTCGCCACCGGCAACGTGGCCATCGACCGGCAGGTGCTGGAGCGGGCCGGGCTGTTCGACACCGGCTTCCGGCTCTACGGCTGGGAGGATCTGGAGCTGGGCGAGCGGCTGCGGCGGATGGGGGTCGAGCTGCTGCGCTGCCCGGAGGCGGTGGGGTACCACTGGCATCCGGCTCTGCGGCTCGAGCAGATCCCCGATCTGG
>JBJTUJ010000288.1:0-11135 GCA_046080685.1 Cyanobium sp.
CCTTGGCCTCCAGGGTGGCGTTGACGTAGTTGATGCTGTCGCCCAGGGCGGCCGAGAGGATGCCCTTGAGAGCCGCCACCACCAGGGGCTGGGCGGGGTGGGAGGCGAATTCGCCCTGAAGGCGCACCTCCAGCTCGCTGATCTGGCCGCCGGCGAGCTGGCTGAGCAGCAGGCCCAGGGTTTCGGCCAGCTGCAGATGGGGCTTGAGCAGCTCCATCACCTCTGGGGTCAGGCCGGGGATGTTGACGGCGCTGCGGGCCGGAAGACCCAGGAGCACGTCCCGGATCTGCTCGGCCACGTCGATGGCCACGTTCTCCTGGGCTTCCTCCGTGGAGGCGCCCAGATGCGGGGTGAGGATCAGCCGCTCCTTGACCAGGCGCAGGGGGGAATCGGCCGCCAGCGGCTCCTTGGCATAGACGTCGATGGCGGCGCCGGCGATGACGCGGTTCTCGACCGCGTCGGCCAGGGCCTGCTCGTCGATGATGCCGCCGCGGGCGCAGTTCACCAGGCGGGCGGTGGGCTTCATCGTGGCCAGCAGCGCCGCGTTGACCAGGTTCTCGGTGTCCGGCGTGCGGGGCAGGTGCAGGCTGACGTAGTCGGCTTCGGCGAACAGCTGGGGCAGGGGCAGCAGCCGCACCTGCAGCAGCTGGGCCCGCTCGGCGGAGATGAACGGGTCGTAGGCGGCCACGTCCATGCCCAGGGCCCGGGCGACGCGGGCCACGTGGGAGCCGATCTTGCCGAGGCCCACCACGCCGAGAGTCTTCTTGTAGAGCTCGTTGCCGACGTAGGTCTTGCGGTCCCAGCCGCCCGCCATCATGCTGGCGTGGGCATGGGGCACGTGGCGGGAGAGGGAGAGCATCAGCGCCAGGGCCTGCTCGGCGGCCGCGATCGTGTTCCCCTCAGGCGAGTTCACCACCAGCACGCCGCGGCGGGTGGCGGCATTCACATCGACGTTGTCGACCCCCACACCGGCACGTCCGATGATGCGCAGCCGGTCGGCGGCATCGATCACATCGGCCGTGACCTGGGTGCCGGAGCGGATCATCAGGGCGTCGTACTCGCCGATGATCGCCTCGAGTTCCTCGGGCGGGAGGCCGGTGCGCACGTCCACCTGGGCCACCTGCGAGAGGATGTCGATCCCCGTCTGATCGATGGGATCGGAGACAAGAACCTTCGTCATGGCCGGCGTGGGTGAGGAACACCCCGCAAGGGGGTGGAGAGGGTGCGGGGATGCGCCTCCCGGGGAGGCGGGCCAGCGGTGCAGTGTAGAGAGCGGGGAGAATCGGCCCCGTCGTCGTGCCGCCCAAGGCGGCTGGAAGCAGCAGCGTGAGTCAGAGCGTGGTGGTGGTGCTGAACGATCGCGGCCGGTTGCACCGGCTGCGGGACACCCTGGCGGCCCTCCAGCCGCCACCGTCCCAGCTGGTGGCGATCGGTGAGGGGGAAACGCCGCTGCCTGAGGTGGTGCGCCTCGATCCTTCCGCCGCCCGGCGGGCCCGCCAGAAGGGCATGGCCCTCTGGCTGATGCCCTTCGGCCTGCTAGCGGGCTTCACCTTCACCCAGATCACCGAACTGCACACCTTCGATGCCCTGGGCCCCTGGGGCGAGCCCGTGGTCGGGGCGCTGCTGGGCATGGTGTCCGGCTGGATGGGCAGCTTCGCCGCCGCCGCCAGCGTCCCCTTCGAGGATGACGACCGCATCCGCGCCCTGCGCAACCGGCTGGAGGAAGGCAGTTGGCTGCTGCTGGTGGAGCCGGCCGCCGGCACGGAAGTGCCCTGGACCCTGCTACAGCAGTCTCGGCCCCAGGCCGTGATGCGCCTGTCCGAGGGCTGAGGCACGAGCGATGCTGCCGCACCGGAGCCTGCTGGAAGGCAGCCGTGATCCCGCCGCCCTGGAGCCGCTGATCACGGCCGCCGAAGAGGCGCTGCGCGCCTGGGAGCCGGTGTGGACCGGCTTTCTGGCGCCGGAGCTGCGCGAGGAGGCCGAAGCCCGGTTCGGCGGCCTCAGTGAGCTGAGTGTGGCCTCGCTGGGGGGCCTGGTGGGGGCCGAGCGCCGGCGCCTGCTGCTGCAGCGGGTGGAGGTGGCCCAGGACCCCGGCAGCCTGAGCGCCCCGCTGACGGGCCTGGAGATCAGCGGCAACTTCCTGTTCGATCCGGCTGAAGCGGCCGATCTCCGCGCCGGCCTGCTGGCCGCCGGGGCGGAAGACGGGGAGATCGGCGATGTGTGGCTGCGCGGCGAACGCGGTGGCCAGGCGGTGGTGGATCAGGCCCTCGCGACCCGTCTCGGTGGCACAGCGGCCCGGGTGCGCACGGTGGAGGTGCAACTCGAAGCCCGGCCCCTGGAGGAGTTGCAGCCGCCACCGGTCCGGGTGACGCGCCGCATCAGCACGGTGGAGGCCTCCCTGCGGCTGGATGCGCTGGCGTCCGCCGGCTTCGGGGTCTCCCGCAGCCGGATGGCCGAACGCATCCGGGAGGGCGGCGTGCGCGTGAACTGGCAGCCGGTGCTCAGCCCCAGCCGCGAACTCGCGGTGGGCGAACGGGTGCGGCTGGAGGGACGGGGCGAACTGCGGATCGAGGAGGTGAACGAAACGAAGCACGGCCGCTGGCGGATCGTGATGGAACGAACCTGAGTACGGCTGCGCCCGGGGCGCCGGGAGGGGTGATCGGCCGGCTGCTACCGTACGCGCTTCGGAGCTGACCGGCCGGGCCGGAGGCAGTTGCGAACCCGGGCGATTAGCTCAGAGGTAGAGCACTACCTTGACACGGTAGGAGTCACTGGTTCGATTCCAGTATCGCCCATTCTTTCTATCTTTGTTTCCAGCAATGACCACCGCAGCCCAACAGCTCACGGTGGTGATTGGCATGGGGCGCTCAGGCGTGGGAGCCGCCCGCCTGCTGCGCAACGAAGGTCGCGACGTGGTGATCCTGGAGAGCCGCGGCGATGACGCCACCGCGGCGCTGGCCCCCAGCCTGGAGGCCGAGGGCATCGCCGTGCGGCTCGCCACTCCCCTGAGCCTGGAGAGCTTCGAAGCCCTGGGCGCCCAGCCCGATCTGGTGGTGGTAAGCCCCGGCATCCGCTGGGACCATCCCGTACTCGAAACCCTGCGGCAGCGGGGCGTGGCAGTGCAGGGCGAAATGGCCCCCGCCTGGCGGGCCACCGCCGGGATCCCCTGGATCGGCATCACCGGCACCAACGGCAAGACCACCGTCACCCATCTGGTGCACCACCTGCTCACCAGCGCCGGACTCGACGCGCCCCTCTGCGGCAACGTGGGCTTCTCGGCCGCCGAACTGGCCCTCGCGCGCAGCGGAGCGGAAGCGGCCCGGCCCGACTGGCTGGTGGTGGAGCTGAGCAGCTACCAGATCGAGGCGGCCCCGGAGCTGGCCCCCCGCATCGGCCTCTAGACCACCATCACCCCAGACCACCTGGAGCGCCACGGCACCCTCGACAACTACCGGGCGATCAAGCGCTCCCTGCTGGAGAACGCCGAGGTGCGCATCCTCAACGCCGATGACGCCGACCTGCGGGCGCGCGCCTCCAGCTGGGACACAGCCACCTGGGTGAGCGCCGGTCCGCGGGCGTCCCTGCCCGCCGGCATCGCGCCGGAGGTGTGGATCGAGGGGGGCAGCGTGCAGGGAAGGCAGGGGCCGCTGTTCGCCGCCGACTGCCTGGCCATGCCCGGCGCCCACAACCGCCAGAACCTCGCCATGGCCACGGCCGTGGGGTTGCAGCTGGGTCTGGCCCCGGCGGTGATGGAGGCCGCCTTCCGCTCCTTCCCCGGGGTGCCCCACCGGCTGGAGCGCATCCGCGAGCAGGACGACGGGCTGCTGTGGTTCAACGACAGCAAGGCCACCAACTACGACGCCGCCGAGGTGGCCCTGCGCGCCCTCGATGGCCCGCTGGTGGTGCTGGCCGGCGGTCAGTCGAAGCAGGGCGATTCCAGGGCCTGGCTGAGGGAACTGCAGCGCCAGGCGGCGGCGGTGGTGCTCTACGGGGCGGCCCGGGAGGAATTCCGGGGTCTGCTCGAGGCCAGCGGCTACGGCGGCGCGATCCACGGGGTGGACGGCATGGAGGGGGCCGTACCCCTGGCGGCCCGGCTCGCCCGGGAGAGCGGCAGCCGGGCGGTGCTGCTCTCGCCGGCCTGCGCCAGCTTCGATCAGTACAGCGACTTCGAGGCCCGCGGCGACCACTTCCGCCGGCTGGTGCTGGCGCTGTGATCCACCGCCCCGCCTAAACTCCCGCCCCAGACGGCGCAAGGGTTCCCCTGATGGCCCAATGGCTGATGAAGAGTGAGCCGGAGGTGTACGGCCTCGATCATCTGGAGGCCGAGGGCACCACACTGTGGGATGGCATCCGTAACTACCAGGCCCGCAACTTCATGCGGACCATGCGGGTGGGAGACCGGGCCTTCTTCTATCACTCGAATACCCAACCCCCCGGCATCGTGGGCTTGATGGAGGTGATCGAAACGGGCCTGATCGATCCCAGCCAGTTCGACCCTGCCTCCAAGTACCACGACCCGGCCTCCAAACCCGAGGCCCCCCGCTGGGACTGCGTGCGGCTGCGCTTTCTGAAGCGTTTTCCCCGGTTGCTCAGCCTGGAGGAGCTCCGCAACGCCTTCACGCCGGAGCAGCTCGGCGTGGTGAAGCGGGGCAACCGGCTCTCGATCCTGCCCGTTAGTGAGGAGAGTGCCGGGCGCCTCCTGGAGATGCTGCAGGCCCCCCCTCATGAGGTGAAGGTGGCTGAAGGCAGCAGGCGCGGCGGCGGCCTTCAGGCCACCTCCGGCAGCGAGGCGCCGGAGGGGATCACGGTGAAACGCGAGCGTCCGGGGAACAGGTTGGCCAGGTAGCAGCGGGTCACCCCCCGGTCGCGCACGCCGTTCTGCACCAGGAAACCGGCCAGGGCGGCCTGGAAAAGCCGGTACTGGTCCCAGTTCGGATGCTGCTCGATGAAGTCCTGCATGGCCGCCAGCAGCGGTTCGGGCACCTCCGCCCGCAGGCTCACCGTCCCCGTCTCCCTCGCCGACTCCGATCCTGTCCCGGCCCCATCCCCTCGCTCCATTCCGACGCTTCCCATGGCTGTGGCATCAGTTCTCCACATCCCGAGCGGCCCGTCAACGCCGCTTCACAGCGGGAAGCAGGCCGGTTTCCCAGGCTGAGATCGGCTGTGGAACCTGGGTTTCGGGCGGGGACGCTGCGGATCGGGCCGCCCTTGATCAGGCCAGCGGGCAACGTCAAGCTGAAAGGCGACAACCGGCGGGTTTTCCCCAGCACCGGGCCGGGGACAAGGCCGCCAACCCAGGAGCTGGGGAAAAGTGGCGCAATACTCTCCCGTCCCTGGGGAGAACGCCCGGGGCTCCGACCAGATCAGGATTGCTGATCGATGGCCGGGGTATCTCCCTGTCTCACGGCGCGCGGCCGTCCCTGCCCCCAAGCCCTTCCGCCTGGGTGATCGCGGCGGCAAAGGCCGCACTGGCCACCGCAGGCCAGCCCCCCTCAACGGCCCGCCGGCCCGGCGGGGGGTGGAGAACGAAGCGCAGGGCAAAGTCGCGTCGGCTTCCCTCCAGTTCCAGCCACAGCCAGCCCTCCGGCTCGAGGCTGGCCTCGAACTCGAGGGCGATCGCCTCCTCCTCCAGGAGCCCCGCCACCAGCGCTCGGTGTTGATCGATCAGACGGACGATGCCGGAGCGAAGGGCTTCGGCCTCCTCCGGGGCCAGTTCGGCGGCCCAGTGGCTGCCACCGATCAGCACGGGAAAGGGATGGCGGGCCGGATCCACCACCAGCCGCCATCCCTCCCCTTCCTGCACCAGCACCGCCGGCGGGCCCTCAGCCCGGCAGCAGGTCGGGCTGGTCCTGTTCGTCGCTGAGCTCGATGATCGCCCGCTGGACCGGCTTGATCATCGAATCGTCGAGCAGGCCGTCGAAGTCGTCGAAACGGCGCTGCTTGGCCCGGAAAGCGATGCGCACCGTTGTGAGATAGCGGTTGCTGGAGTGGCGGATCAGGCTCTCCGCCCGCTGGGCCAGTTCCTTGGGATGGACTTCGGGGCTGTTGGGCATCCGGCTCCTCTTCTCGGCTCACAGGGGAAGGTTCAACCTAGGCCAGCACCCTCCAACCTTCTCCAGCCGCCCTTCTCCAGCCGCCCTTCTCCAGCCACCCTCCCCCGACGGCTAGAAGGGGCTCTGGCCGTGCCGAACCTCCCATGCCGGGCACCCTCGCCATCGATCTGGGGAGCACCACCACCGTGGTGGCCTGGCAGGAGCACGGGGAGGCGCCCCGGCTTCTGCACCTTCCCCCCTACAGCCTGGGGGAGCCCTGCGTGGTGCCGAGTCTGCTCTGGCTGGCCGCGCCGGAGCAGCCCAGGCCCCTGATCGGCCGGCAGGTGCTGGAGGCCGGGCTGGCGGACCGGGCGGGACCAGGTCTGAGCCGCGACTTCAAGCGCGCGATCGGCGCCGACGGCCAGGACGTCGGAACGGGCTGGCTGACGCCGGAGCAGGCCGGGAGCCTGCTGCTGCAGCGGCTGTGGCAGGCGCTGCCGGAGGGGATCGTGCCGGAGCGGCTCGTGCTCACCGCCCCGATCGAGACCTACCGCGGCTACCGCAGCTGGCTGCAGGAGATGTGCAAGGCCCTGCCGGTGCCCGAGCTCGCCCTGGTGGACGAACCCACCGCCGCCGCCATCGGCGCCGGCCTGGCCTGCGGCAGCAGGGTGCTGGTGGTGGACCTGGGGGGCGGCACCATCGATCTGTCGCTCGTGGCCCTGGAGGGGGGAGAGGGGAAGGCGGCACCGATCGCCCAGCTGCTGCGCTTCGCCGGCCGTGATCTCGAGCGCAGTGGCCAGGCCCTGCGCACGGCCCGGGTGATCGGCAAGGCGGGTCTTCCCTTCGGCGGCCGCGACATCGACCGCTGGATCGCCGGAGCCCTTGTGCCCGGCGTGCCCCCCGACGGCGAACTGCTGCGGGCCGCCGAGCGGCTGAAGTGCCGGCTGAGCGAGACCGAGCAGGCCCGTGAACTCTGGACTCCGGAGGGAGAGGCCGCCCGGGAACTCCAGCTCGAGCGCCCCGAGCTCGAGCGCCTGCTGGAGGAGCGGGGCCTGCTGGAACGTCTCGACGAACTGCTGGAGACCGTGTTCGCCGCCGCCCGGAGGGCCGGCATCGATCCCGCTGCAATCGATGCGGTGCTGCCGGTCGGGGGCAGCAGCCGCATCCCCCTGATCCGCCGCTGGCTGGCCCGACGCTGCCCGGAGATCCCCCTGCGGGGGGAGCGGCCGGTGGAGGCGGTGGCCCTCGGGGCCCTTGCCCTCACGCCGGGGGTGCAGGTGCGGGACGTGCTGGCGCGCGGGGTGTCGCTGCGCTGCTGGGATCGGCGCAGCAACCGCCACCACTGGCATCCCCTGTTCGTCGAGGGTCAGAGCTGGCCCACCGAGCATCCCCTGGCGCTGCGGCTGGCCTGCAGCCGCGATGGCCAGGAGGCGATCGAGCTGATGCTGGGCGAACCGGTCCCCCAGGAACGGGGTGAGGTGGTGTTCGTGGACGGCCTGCCGGTGCTGCGCTCCCGGGGGGCGGGAAGCCTGCGGGTGGAGCCCTGGGCGGCCCCTGCCGAACCGCTGGCGCTCCAACCCCCGGGACGCCGGGGAGTGGATCGGCTGTCGCTGCGTTTCGCGATCGACGCCGACGGTCGGCTGACGCTGGAGGTGGAGGATCTGGAACGGCCAGGGGCTGTCGTCAGCGGGCGGGTGCTGGGTCCGGTGCGCTGAGCGGCCACAGGGCCTCGCTGCCGCCCCTGCGCTTCCATACAAAGGCTTGATCCACCGCTCCCCTTCCTTGGCTCTGCGCCGGCACCGGCTCCCCCGCTTCTGGCTGGCGCTGACGCTCGGATCCGTGCTGACTGCGATGGGGCTGGTCTACTGGTGGGAACGCCAGCTTCCCGACCGCATCCGGACCGCCGCCGCCGCCGGCCGCCTCGACGACTGCCTGCGCCTGAGCGAACAGCTCGCCGCCCTCAGCTGGCTGCCGGGCCGCTCCTCCGGGGAGGAGGCGGAGTGCCGCCGCCAGCGGGCCACCCAGCTCTGGGACCTCGGCCAGAAGCGGGAGGGCCTGAAGCTGCAGCGCCGGCTGGTGAACTCCCCCGCCGCCCGGGCCGACGACCGCCGCCGCCTCAGGACCTGGGAGCGGAGCCTGCGCGCAACGGCCCTGAACCGATTCCAGGGCGGTGATCTGAACGGTGCGCTCCAGGCCCTGGTTCCCCTGGCCGACGATCCCCGCGGCGAGAACCGGCTGCTGGCCGAGGACCTGAAACAGAACTGGGAGCGCAACCGCCAGCAACTGGAGCGGGCCCGCCAGCTGGCCCGCCGTGCCCGCTGGTGGGAGGCGCTCGACGCCCTCAACCGCCTGGATCACCCCTGGTGGCAGAAGCAGGCGAGCGCGGAACGGCAACGGGTGCAGCAGGGCATCGCCCGTCTCTCGAGCAAGGAGCACGAGCACGACAGCCATGGCTCCCTGCCCCATGAGGTGCCCATGGCCCAGTTGGAGGCCGCGGTGCAGAAGCACCTGGCCGCGGGGCTCGACGAGTGGCAGGCCTTCGAGAAGGCTTGCCGTGAACTGGGTGGCAAGGTGGAGGAGGCGGGGCCGGAGAGCGCCTGCCGGCGCTGACCCCCGACCGATCGGAGCGCATGACAGGATTGGCGCCGCAGTGAAGGGCGCGACCATGCAGCCAGGCGATCGGGTGAAGGTATGCCGGAGCGTGGTGGTGTTCAACCATCCCGAGCACCGCAACGCCAGCTTCGACCTGGAAGGTCAGGAAGGGGAGGTGCTGAACGTGCTGAACGACTGGAAGGGCCGTCCGATCAGCCCGACCCTGCCAGTGGTGGTGGCCTTCGGCAGGTACCGCGCCCATTTCCGCTCCGACGAACTCGAAACGGCCTGATCCCTCAGGCTGGTCGCAGGAGGTAGACCCCCTCCTCCCCGTCCACGTCACGCAGGCAGAGCTGGATCGTCTCCTGGCGGGACGTGGGCACCACGCGCCCGCAGAAGTCGGGCTGGATCGGCAGTTCCCTGTGACCCCGGTCCACCATCGCCAGCAGTAGCACCCGCTGGGGCCGGCCCCAGGCCTGCAGGGCCTCCAGGGCGGCCCGCACCGTGCGCCCGGTGAAGATCACGTCGTCCACCAGCACCACCGGCCGGTCGTCGATGCTCACCGGCAGATCGGTGGCCTCTACCAGCCGGGTGCCCACCCGCTCGAGATCGTCGCGGTGGAAGGTGGGATCGAGGCTGCCGTGGGCGATCGGGTGCCCGGCAATCGCCTCCAGCCGCTTGGCCAGCACCCGGGCCAGAGCCACCCCCCGGGTGGGAATCCCGAGCAGCACCAACTCGCGGCTGTCAGACACGCTCTCCAGCACCTGGGACGCGAGCCGGTCGAGCGTGCGGCAAAGCTCGGAGGCCGACAGAAGCTCGAGGCGTCCGCCTGGAGCCGGGAGGGTGGCCGATCCGTTCATGCCTGGGCGGCGGGCCTTCGATGCTATGGGGAGCGCCGTTGGTTATGCATGTGACCAAAGCCTGACGAGATCGGACCCAGAGGGGAACAATCCGGGGCCGGATGTAGGTTGGCCGCGGAACGACGTCGTGAGAGATCTGGCCGCCAGGGTGAAAGCAGCTCCCTCCCCCCAGCAAACCGCCCGATCCGGAGACAGCAACGGCTCCCGGAGCGGTGACTCCCCTACAGGCCGCAGGGTGGTTTCCTCCGGCCGCAGCGAATCCCCCTCCTTCTCCAATGCCCCCCCCGTGGCGCCTGTGCTGCTGGCCATCCTTGATGGCTGGGGCTACCGCCACGACGACGCCCACAACGCCATCCGCCAGGCCGACACGCCGGTGATGGACGCCCTCTGGCATGCCTATCCCCACACCCTGATCGAGGCCAGCGGTGGATCCGTGGGCCTTCCCGACGGTCAGATGGGCAATTCGGAAGTGGGGCACCTCACGATCGGCTCGGGCCGGATCATCCGCCAGGAACTGGTGCGCATCGGCCAGGCCGTGCGCAACGGCAGCCTCGAAACGAACCCTGCCCTTGAGGCGCTGGCCGGCCAGCTCCACGCCAGCGGCCGCACCCTGCACCTGATCGGGCTCTGCTCCGACGGCGGCGTGCACAGCCATGTGGATCACCTGGGCGGACTGCTGCGCTGGGCAGCCGCCCGCGGGCTCAGCGATGTGTGTGTGCATGTGATCACCGACGGTCGCGACACAGCCCCCAACAACGCCCCCATCTTCCTGGCCGAGATCGAACGGCAGATCGCCGACGCCGGCGTGGGACGCATCGCCACGATCTGCGGCCGCTACTGGGCGATGGACCGCGACAACCGCTGGGAGCGCACGGAGCGGGCCTACCGGCTGCTCACCGAACCCGGCACGATCACGCCCCTCACCCCGGCGGAGATCCTGGCCGACTCCTACGCCAGCGACATCACCGACGAATTCCTGGAGCCGGTGCGCCTGGCCCCGGGCACGATCAGCCCGGACGATGGCCTGGTGGTGTTCAATTTCCGCCCCGACCGGGCCCGCCAGCTCATCCGCGCGCTGGTGCTGGAGGAGTTCAACGCCTTCCCCCGCGATCGGATCCAGCCCCTGCACGTGGTCACCTTCACCCAGTACGAGCAGGGGCTGGCGGTGGCGGTGGCCTTCCCCCCCGAATCCCTCGACGGCCTGCTGGGCCAAGTGGTGTCGGAGAACGGCCTGCGCCAGTTCCGCACCGCCGAAACCGAGAAGTATCCGCATGTCACCTACTTCATGAACGGTGGCATCGAGCAGGCCTTCCCGGGCGAAGACCGCCATCTGGTGCCGTCGCCCCGGGTCGCCACTTACGACCAGGCCCCGGCGATGTCGGCCGAGAAGCTCACAGACAACTGCATCGCCGCGATCAAGAAGGGCATCTACTCCCTGGTGGTGATCAACTACGCCAACCCCGACATGGTGGGCCACACCGGCCGGATGGAGGCCACCACCGAGGCGATCGCCATGGTCGACCGCTGCGTGGGCCGGCTGGTGGAAGCCACGGGCCGCATGGGCGGCACCCTCCTGATCACCGCCGATCACGGCAACGCCGAGGTGATGGAGGGCCCGGACGGCCGTCCTTGGACAGCCCACACCACCAAC
>JBJTUJ010000289.1:0-8702 GCA_046080685.1 Cyanobium sp.
GAGGGTGGAGTTCTTCTACTTCTCCGACGACGGTGACCTGACGGGCCTGCGCTACGACAACTGGAAGATCGTTTTCATGGAGCAGCGGGCCACCGGCACGCTGCAGGTGTGGGCTGAACCCTTCACCGCCCTGCGCGTACCGAAGATCTTCAACCTCAAGACCGACCCCTACGAGCGGGCGGACATCACCTCCAACACCTACTGGGACTGGATGCTCGATCACGCCTTCATGCTCGTTCCCGCCCAGACCATCGTGGGCCGCTTCCTGGCCACGTTCCAGGAGTTCCCACCGCGCCAGAAGGCCGCCAGCTTCTCTCTGGAGGAGGTGATGGCGAAGATGGCCGAAGGGGCCAGCGGCGGCGCCTGAGCCCGGCTCAGCGCCCGTCAGCCTCGTCAGCGATGTCTCCTCCCGCAGCGATGTCCCCTTCCGGAACTGTCGCCTCGATCCTCCACACCAACGACATGCACTCCAATGTCGTCGGTGTGGGGCCGCTGCGGGACTACGCCCCGCTGAAGGTCGGCAGCGACGCCACCAGGGGCGGCTATGCCCGCCTGGGAGCGCTGATCGCCGAGCGCCGGCGCGAGCTCGAGCGGCTCGGCCCGGTGCTGGTGCTCGACGCCGGCGACTTCTCGATGGGCACGGCGGTGGCCGCGGCCTGCCGCGAACTGGGCGCGGAGCTGCGGCTGATGGGCTTGATGGGCTACGACGCCACCACCATCGGCAACCATGAGTTCGATCTCGGGCCCGACGGGCTGGGCCAGGCGATCGCCGCGGCGGCGGCGGCCGGACCGATCCCCGCGGTGGTGGCGTCCAACAGCGACCTCTCCGCCCAGGACGGCCGGCTGGCGGATCTGCAGCGTCTTCGCCGCGAGGGGCTGATTCAGCCCACCACGGTGATCGAGCGGGGCGGGTTGCGCTTCGGCCTGATGGGGCTGATCGGTTTCGATGCCTTCAAGTACGCCGCCGATCCCGGCGGCGTGGTCTTCTCCGATCCGATCGACACGGCCCGCGCCCTGGCCCGGGAGCTGCGCCAACGGGTGGATCTGGTGATCGCGCTGCACCACGGCGGCGTGGTGCGGGGTCCTGACGGACGCTTCGATCAGGGCGAGGACCTGCACCTCCTGGAGGCGGTGCCGGAGGTCGATGTGGTGGTGGGGGGCCACACTCACACCCTGCTGCGGGAGCCGCTGCTGGTGAACGGTCGCCCGGCGGTGCAGAGCGGCCGCTACGGCGAACACCTGGGAGAGCTGGTGCTGGAGGTGAGCCAGGGGCGGGTCTCGCTGCGCTCCTACCGCGTCATCCCCGTCGACGCGCGCATCCGCGGCGACGCCGCCATCCAGGCCGTGGTCGACGACGTCCTGATGCGCTCCGGTCCGGCCGCGTTCGCCACGCGCGGCTACGCCACCACCGAGCCGCTGGTGCGAATCGAGGAGGACTGGCCGATGGACTACCGCGACCTGGACTCAGGCACCCCGCTGGCCAATGTCTTCACTGACGCCCTGCGCCGGGCCACCGGCAGCCGTGTGGCGATCACCGGCAACGGCATCATCCGTGCCGGACTGATCAAGGGCCGCTCGGGCGTGCAGACCGTCTACGACGTGTTCAGCCTGGCGCCCCTCGGCAGCGGCATCATCGATGCCACGGCCGGCAGCGCCCTGGTGACGGCCTGGTTCACGCCGGCCGAGATCCGCACCATCCTCGAGTTCTTCCTCCAGGACGATCCCAACCACCCGGGTGAATTCTTTCCGCGGGTCTCCGGGATGCGGTTCAGCTATGACCCCGCCCGGCCCCGGTTCGATCAGGTGATCGCGATCGAGCTGGGGGATCGGCAGCGGGGCTACGAACCCCTCGACCCGGGCTCCAGCGACCTGATCAGCCTCAGCACCAGCCTCTATGCCGGCCTGATCATGGCGGCCATCCCGAAGCTCAGCGGCGGGGCCCTCCCCCTTCAGCCGAAGCTGGCCGACGGCACGCCGCTCACCAACCGCACCGAGGCGATCGCCGACCCGCGCGCCTCCAGCTCCCCCAACCTGCTCGCGGCCCATGCCTCCCTCGACCCCGGCAGCACCGCCCTCGATGCGGCCCGCCGCGAGATCAAGGAGTGGCAGGCCGTGATGGATTACCTGCGCGACCTGCCGGATCGGGACGACGACGGGCTGCCGATCCTGCGCAAGGATGCGACGGCCCTGGAAGTGCGTGCGCTTCGCCGCTAGGTCGTCCATGGAAGCCGCCGCCGCTGAGGCTCCGGCCCTCCCGTTGGCCTGCAGGCACGGGTGCAGCCCCATGACAGATCGCCGGATGGCCGTTGCGGCCCCGCGGCGGCCTTCGCACACTGCGGTGAGGCCGCTGCGATCGCTCCCGCCTGAATGATCACCAGCGGCGCTTCCTCCCATGGCTCCCTCAGCCGTGCCCCGGGTCGCCCGCCGGCGCGGGAGATGGTGTGGATTCCGGGCGGCACCTTCAAGATGGGTTCCGACCGCCACTACCCCGAGGAGGCCCCGGCCCACAGGGTGGATGTGGAGGGCTTCTGGATCGACCGCGCCCCGGTCACCAACGCCCAGTTCCAGAAGTTCGTGAAGGCCACGGGCCATGTGACCCTGGCGGAGAAGCCTGCCGATCCCACCCACTACCCGGACGCCCTGCCGGAGCTGCTGGCCCCGTCGTCGATCGTGTTCGTGCCGCCGCCCGGTCCCATCGGCACCGGCGATCCCTACCGCTGGTGGCAGTACATCCCTGGCGCCAACTGGCGCCATCCGGAGGGACGCGGCAGTTCGATCAAGGGGCGGGAGCACCACCCGGTGGTGCATGTCGCCCATGCCGATGCCCTCGCCTATGCGGCCTGGATCGGCAAGCTGCTCCCCAGCGAGGCCGAGTGGGAGCGGGCCGCTCGCGGCAGCCTGGAGGATGCCGAATTCGCCTGGGGCAACGAGCTCCATCCGGGCGGGCGGCCGATGGCCAACACCTTCCAGGGGGAGTTCCCCCACCACAACAGCCTGCTGGATGGCTACGAGCGCACCTCGCCGGTGGGTTCCTTCCCCGCCAACGGCTACGGCCTGCTCGACATGATCGGCAACGTGTGGGAGTGGACCGACGACTGGTATGCCGACCATGCCGCCATCCTGCGGGCCCACAAGGCGGCGGGCGGGTGTTGCACGATCTGGAATCCCCGTGGAGCGGACCGGGAGGCCAGCATCGATCCCGCCAGTCAGCATGGAGCAATTCCGCGCAAGGTGGTCAAGGGAGGCTCCTTCCTGTGCGCCCCCAGCTACTGCCGCCGCTACCGTCCGGCGGCCCGCATGGCCCAGGGCATCGACACCTCCACCTGTCACATGGGGTTCCGCTGCGTGGTTTCGGCTTCCCCTCAGGTGGCTGAACCGCTCCGGTGAACGGGTGACCTTGTGTGAATGGCGCCGGCCTGGCGTGGACGTCCGCCGGTGAGCTTCACAAGATGGGAGGAGGTGGGTCCTGTGGGAAGTCCTGCCATTCGTCCTGCACTTCGGGCTTTCTTCCATGCACCAGGCCATGTCCTGTCCCTCGCCGTTGCTGCGTCGCTTCCCATGGCCTCCGGCCACGGTTCTCCCCCTGGCGGTGCTGGCGGTGCTGGCCTCCGCCTCCCCCGGCCACAGCCAGGCGCTCTACAGACTCGAGACCAAGTGCTCCCTCGCAGGTGCTGCCGCCGTTCCCTGCACGGTCGAGGCCACCGACGAGGGCGCTTCCACCCTCTACAAGCACACCATCGGCAACGTGGTCGAAACGGTGCGCATCACCGACAAGCCGGTCACGATGACCCGCTGGGATGAGGCCAGCCGGTCCTGGAAGCAGCTGCGCCAGGCCGAGGCCCGCTTCTCCACCAACACCGTCTGCTTCGACAAGCGGCGGCTGTGCGTGGTGAACCCCAACTATCTCAACAGCGTCCGCGAGGACCGGGCCGGCACCAATCTCGACGGCCGCGATCTGGTGATGGTGCACTTCGGCAACGACGGCCGCGTGGATGCCAGCTGCTACGACGACGCCTGCGCCCTGATCCTGAAATGAACAAGCACCCCGGATTGGCTCTTGCGCTGGTGGGGGTGCTCGCCCTGCCGGCCGGCGCTGGCCTCGCGGTTCCTTCCTCCGGGACCCCCGATCCAGGCGACGGCGATGCCACCTGGATCGCCCGAGGAGGGGGCGGTGGCGGCGGTCGGGGCGGCGGTGGAGGCCGTGGCGGCGGTGGCCGTGGCGGTGGCGGCGGATCCCGTGCCCAGAGCGGCTTCCGGGGATCCGGCGGCAGCAGCCTCGGTCGTGGGTCCTCCCGTCCCACAGGGGGCTGGAGCAGCGGCTCCCGCGGCACGCGCGGTCCGTCCCTGGATCGGCCCGGCGGCGGATCCTTCTCCCGCCCGTCCGGCCTGGCGGATCGCACGCCATCGGGGGGCCGCGACTTCAACCGCGGCGGCGACCGCACCTTGAACCGCACCGGCGATCTCGGTTCCCGCGACTTCAACCGCACGGGCGACCGCACGCTGAACCGGGATGGGACGCGCGATCTCAACCGCGGCGATCTCAACCGCGGCGACCTGAACCGCGACTTCAATCGCGATCTCAACCGCAACGTGAACCGCGATTTCAATCGCAACGTCGACATCAACCGCAATGTCGACTGGAACCGCCAGGTCAACATCGGCGATGTCAATCTCCGTCCCGGCTGGGCCCGCCCCGGCTGGGGTTATGCCCGGCCCTGGAACACCGGCTGGTACGGCGGCTGGGCCACTCCCTCCTGGGGATGGTGGGGCGCCCGCGCCGCCACCTGGGGCATCGCCTCCCTGGCCACCGCGTCGGTGATCAATGCCGCGGTCGACAGCGCGGTGAATGCCAACACCACCTACATCATGGTGCCGAACAGCAGCTACGAGCTGCAGTACGGCACGGTGGAGCCCTATCCGGCCGGAACGGTGGGTGTTCGCTTCGTGGCGACACAGGCCGGCAGCAGCTACGAGCTCAGTGCCGACTGCCAGACGGGCTATCTCAACGGCCGCGAACCGTCCACCGCCGCCGAGGCGGAACTGGTCAACGCCGCCTGCCAGGTGGCTTTCGGCAACACCTGAGGCCAGGGACCCGCCCAGGGGCCCAGCCCCGGCGGGCGGGCCCCATCGCCGGCATCACCAGGGCAGGGGCGTGCGGCTGTTGGCCAGGTTGCAGCCCATCCCCTGACCGAGCAGGGCTCCGAGGGGAACGGCCCAGCTGCGGCCGTCCTGCCGCGAGGCGCCATAACCCACGGCGCCGCCCACCAACCGGCCCACGTTGCAACGCTGGGCCGTCTGGGCATCCACCCATCCGGGTGCCACGGGCACCTGGTACGGCCTCTGGCCATAAGGCGCTCCATAGGGCACCGCCTGGGAGATGGCGGGGGGCGGCGGTGGCGCAGCCTGGGTCCAGGGCGCGTCGTAGACGGTGCTGGCCCTGGGCGGGGGCGGGGCACTCCAGCCACGGGGGTAGGCCTCCGCCGCCGTCGGCACGGCCAGCACGCCGAGGCTGGTGAGGGCGCCGAACAGCATCCGGCGGGTGGTGAGGAAGGTCATGGAGGTGAGAGGAGGTGGAAGTGGAAAGGTCGGGGCCGGAAGTCCCCCCCGGGATGCCGGCCCCAACGCACCTAGACAAGCGACCCCCTGTGACCGGCCCGTTTCCAGGGCGGGCCGAACTGTGACCGGATGCGACCGTGGCCGGATCCACCTGCCGTGGCCACGCTGGAAGAACGGGGAACCCAGGAGAACGCCGATGAGCTGGAGCGAACTGGAACGGCTGGTCGACGACGCCGAAGCCGATGACGTCATCCGCCGCTCGCTGCGCCACTGCCGCTCCCGTGTCGAACTGGTGCTGGCGGCCCGGCGGCTCGGCTACCGGATCACCGATCTGGATCTGTGGCGCGCCTGGCGGCTGCATGGCCGCGAGCAGCAGGCCGGGGCTCCCGTCATGCTCGGCTGAGATCGATTCCCCCTGATGCCCCGCCGTTCCGAGAACGCCGTGACCGACACCGACCGAGCCAGGGCGGCCCTGGTGGTTCGGCTGCAGATCCTGGCGGCCGTGTTCGTGCCGATGCTCCTGATCGGGGTCTGGCTCAATTCGAAAGGCTTCTTCCAGAGCTCCTGAACCGAAGCCTCAGGGCTCCAGCCAGCGGTCGCCGCCGGCGGCCCTCACCAGGCCCCCAAGATGGACCCCCGCCTCGTAGGCCGCTTCATGCAGCTGCTGCTGCTGCCAGGGGCTGAGGCCATCCCAAAAGGCATGGAAGAGGTCGAGGGAGGCCTTGCCCACGCCGATCACTCCCAGAACGCCCAGGGGCACACTCAGCCAGGGGCAGACCAGCAGCAGCAGGGCGAGGGCCAGGCTCACGGCGCTGCCCTCCTTCACCGAGGACCACACCGTCCGCAGGATCAGGCGGCCCTGGGCTCCCCGCCCCAGTTCACCCCGCCGCACCATCGCTTCGCTGCGCAGCCCGGTGAGCAGGGCCTGGTAGGCCGCGAAGACCATCACCCCGGCCACGGTGGATTCCACCAGGAACCGGCGCGTGCTGAGCCCTACTGGGCCGCCGCTCAACTCGAGCCCGGCCAGCCCGGCCAGTGGTGCCGCTTCGAGTCCGGCCTGGGGAACCTGGTAGGGATCACGTTCGCGGCTCATGGCACCCATGCGATACCAGCGATCTTCGCGCAGGTTCCCGCCCTGCACGAGGGGGGAATCCGCTCCCCCAGCCAGGGGCGTTGGAGTGGGCGTTGGAGTGGGCGTGGCTGGGGGCCCCTAGCCTGTGCTCAGGCCGATTTCCCCGCACGATGGGCGATGCCGCCTTCTGGGATGGGCGCTACCGCTCCGGCAGCGATGGCTGGGAACTGGGCCGCCCGGCCCCTCCCCTGGCCGAGTTCCTGGCCCACCACCCCCTGACACCCAAGCCACCGGGCCGCGTGCTGGTGCCCGGCTGCGGCCGGGGCCATGAGGCCCGGTTGCTGGCCGATCGCGGCTTCACGGTGGTGGGGCTCGACCTCAGCAGCGAAGCGCTGGCGGAGGCGCGCCACTGGCATGGCGAAGGCCATCTGCGCCTGGGCTGGTGCCAGGGGGACCTGCTGGATCCGCAGCAGCGGGCTGGCCTCGGCATCACCCCCTCGTCGTTCCCGGGGGTGGTGGAGCACAACTGCTTCTGCGCACTCGATCCCGGCAGCCGCGGCGATTATCTGGCGGCGGTGCAGGAGCTGCTGGAGCCGGGGGGCTGGCTGCTGGGGCTGTTCTGGTGCCACGGCTCCCCCGGCGGTCCCCCCTGGGGCGGGGATCCCGGTGAGATCGCATCCCAGCTGCAGGCAGCGGGTCTGGAGCCGGAGATCTGGCAGCCGGCCGAGGGCTCGGCCGCCAGCCGCGACGGCAGCCCCCGCGCCGATGAATGGCTGGCGCTCTGGCGCAAACCCCTTGGGGATGCTCCTCAGCCCCTGGTGGCCTCCTCCCTCCGCCCCCCCATCGCCCTCACCGTGGGCGGCAGTGACTCCGGCGGTGGCGCGGGGATCCAGGCCGATCTGCGCACCTTCGCCGCCTACGGCGTCCATGGCTGCTCGGCCCTCAGCTGTGTCACCGCCCAGAACACCCTCGGCGTCACCCGGGTCGATGTGCTGCCACCGGAGGCCCTCACGGCCCAGGTGGCGGCGGTGGTGGCCGACCTGCCGCCGCGGGCCCTCAAGACCGGCATGCTGCCCAACCGGGCCCTGATCGAGGCGGCAGCGGCGGCCATCGCCCCCCTCGATGCGTTCCGGCTGATCGATCCGGTGATGGTGTCGCGGGCGGGGGCGGTGCTGCTGGAGCCCGAGGCGATCAGCGCCATCGTTGAGCACCTGCTGCCCCTCGCCGACCTGATCACACCCAATCGCCACGAGGCCGCCCTGCTCACAGGCCTGCCGGTGGAGGGTCCCGCCGACATGGAGCGGGCGGCGGAGCGGCTGGCGGCCCTGCTGCAGCAGCGGGCCGCCTCGCTGGGAAGGCAACCCGGAGCGGTGCTGATCAAGGGCGGCGGCCTGGCGGCGTGCCGGGGCCGCGATCTTGTCTGGGATGCGAGCGGCCCTTTCTGGCTGGTGCGCCGGCCGGTGGACACCCCCCACACCCATGGCAGCGGCTGCACCCTGGGAGCCGCGATCACGGCCGGCATCGCCCGCGGGCTGCCGCTGCCGCTGGCTCTGCGGGCCGCCAAGCAGTTCGTGGAAGGCGGCCTGCTCCATTCCCTGGCGATCGGCGGCGGCCAGGGCCCCCTCTGCCACTGGCATCGCCAGGGCGTGGCGCTCAGTTGAAACGGATCTCGGCGGCCACCACGTCGGCCTGGGGCTTGAGGGTGAAGCCGAGCTTGCTGCACACGCGCTGCATCGCCCGGTTCTCATGGAGGATCTCGGCGGTCACCCGCTCAAGGCCCTCGTCCCGGCCGATCTGCAGCAGCAGGCCCAGCAGCCGGGTGCCGAGGCCCTGGTGCTGCCAGGGGTCGCTCACCAGCATCGAGAACTCGGCCGCCGCCTCGCCGTGCACGCGGCTGAGGCGCCCCACCGCCAGCACGCTGTGACTTCCGTCTGCGGGGTCGCGCCGGTCGACGACCAGGGCCATCTCGCGGTCGTAGTCGGTGAAGCAGATGCGCGTCAGCCGCTCATGGGTGGTGCGGCTGTTGAGGGTGATCAGGTGGAAGTAACGCAGGTACACGCTCTGCTCCGAGAGG
>JBJTUJ010000290.1:0-13170 GCA_046080685.1 Cyanobium sp.
AGCCGGGGCCACCGCCTGCAGAGCGAACCGGTGGCGATCGAGGATGCGGGCCTTTACGCCGCCACCCTGGCGGCGGTGGACGTGCAGGTGGAGCGCAGCGCCCGGGCCGAATGGATCCGGCGCCAGCTCGGCGAAGCCGCCACGGAGGCCGGGGCGGGCGTGGATCTGCCGGCGGAGCTGTTCGAGGAGCTGGTGGATCTGGTGGAATCCCCCCAGCTGATCGAAGGGCGGCTGGAGGAGCGCTTCCTCGCCCTGCCGCCCGAGGTGCTCAGCACCGTGATGCGGGCCCACCAGCGTTACGTGCCCCTCGTGCGCCACGACGCCGCTGCCGATCCCCTGGCCCTCGATGCCCGAGCCACTCTGCTGCCGCGCTTTCTCTGCATTGGCAACGGCCGGGCGGAGGCGGCGGACACCATCCGACGCGGCAATGAGCGGGTGCTGCGGGCCCGGCTGGCCGATGCGGAGTTTTTCGTGGACGCCGACCGTGCCGTGGCAAGCATCGACCGCCGCGACCAGCTCGAGCGGGTGACCTTCGCCGAGGGTCTGGGCAGCCTGCGCGACCGCTGCGAGCGCCTCGAGTGGTTCACCGATGTGCTGCTGGACGCCCTCAGCCTTGCGGAGCCCACGGCTTCGGCGGCCCGTCGCGCCGCCCACCTCTGCAAGCACGATCTGGTGAGCCAGATGGTGGGGGAGTTCCCTGAGCTGCAGGGGGTGATGGGCGGCAAGTACCTGCTGGCAGAGGGGGAACCCCGTGAGGTGGCCCTGGCGGTGCTGGAGCACTACCTGCCCCGAGGGGCCGGTGACCAGCTCCCCAGCTCGGAGGCCGGGGCCCTGGTGGCCCTGGCGGAGCGGCTGGAACTGCTGCTGAGCATCTTCGCCAAAGGGGAGCGTCCCAGCGGCTCCTCAGACCCCTACGCCCTGCGGCGCGCCGGCAACGGCCTGCTCCAGATCCTCTGGGATCGCGACTGGGCCCTGGATCTGGAGGCGCTGCTCGAGCGGGCCACCGCGCACTGGGCCTCCCTGTTCCCCGCTTTCGCCGTGAAGCCCACGGAGCTGGCGGCTGAGCTGGTGGAGTTCCTGCGCCAGCGGCTGGTGAGCCTGCTGGAGGAGGAGGGCATCGCTGCCGACCTGGTGCAGGCGGTGGCCGGTGAGGGCCTCGACGCCGCCCGAGTGCTGCGGGATCCCGCCGATGCCCGCCGCCGAGTAGCCCTGCTGGAGGCCCTGCGCCGCAGCGGCGAGCTGGCCCCGCTGCAGGCGGTGGTGCAGCGGGCGGCCCGCCTGGCGGAGAAGGGCGATCTCCCTGCGGCCGCCCTCAGCTCCGAGGGGCTGGTGGATCCGGCCCTGTTCGAGAAGCCGTCGGAAGCCGCCATGCTCACCGTGCTGCAACGGCTCGAGCCGATCGCCGCCGCAGGGGGAGCGGAGCGCTACAGCGAGCTGGCCCGGGGCCTGAGCGCCAGTTCCGACACCCTGGCGGCCTTCTTTGACGGCGATGGCAGCGTGATGGTGATGGCAGAGGAGGCGGACGTGCGTCGCAACCGGCTGAACCTGCTCGGCCTGCTGCGCAACCAGGCCTCGGTGCTGGCCGACTTCAGCCGCATCGAGGGTTGAGCAGCGGCCCGAGGGTGCCGGAGACGCGTGATAGCGTCCGGGTTCGATTCACCGCTCGAGCGTGTCATCTCTGCTGGTTGAGAGTGCTCTGATCCTGGTGCTCATCGTTGCCAACGGAGTCTTCTCCGGCTCGGAGATCGCGATCGTTTCCGCACGCAAATTGCGGCTGGAACAGCTGGCCATCCGCGGCAATCGCCGGGCCGCAGCGGCCCTGCGGCTGGCCTCCTCTCCCAATGATTTTCTCTCCACCGTCCAGATTGGCATCACCCTGATCGGCATCCTCAGCGGTGCTGTCGGTGGTGCCACCGTGGCCCAGCGCCTCAAACCGCTGCTGGCTTCCGTTCCGGCCCTGGCGCCCTGGAGCGATCTGCTGAGCGTGATGATCGTAGTGAGCGCGATCACCTATCTCTCCCTGGTGATCGGAGAGCTGGTGCCCAAGCGCATCGCCCTCAACGACCCGGAGGCACTCGCCTGCCAGGTGGCTCCAGCGATGCGGCTCCTGTCGCGCTGGGCCGCCCCGCTGGTGCACCTCCTGGGCGGGTCCACCGATGCCCTGCTGCGCCTGCTGGGGGTGAAAGCCTCCGGCGAGCCCGACATCACCGAGGAGGAGATCAAGGCGATGATCCGCCAGGGGGCGGAATCGGGGGTGTTCGAGGAGGCGGAACACGACATCGTGCAGCGGGTGCTGCGGCTGGGCGATCGCACCACCCGCTCCCTGATGACCCCGCGCACCGACGTCACCTGGCTGGATCTGGCGGCGCCGCTGGAGGAGAACGTGCGCCGGGTGATGGCGAGCCCCCACTCCCGCTTCCCGGTGGCCCTGGGGGCCCTGGATGAATGCCAGGGCGTGCTGCTCGGCCGCAGCCTGCTGGCGGCGCGCCTTTCCGGCGACACGGTGGATCTGGAGGCCCTGATCCAGCCCCCGGTGTACGTCACCGAGAGCACGCGGGTGCTGAATGTGATCGAGCGGTTCAAGCGCACGGGGGTGCACATCGCCCTTGTCACCGATGAATTCGGCGGCATCGAGGGGCTGGTCACCCTCAATGACGTGATGGAGGGGATCGTCGGCGACCTGCCTTCCGAGGATGAGAAGGAGGACCCGCCGATCATCCGCCGCGATGATGGTTCGTGGCTCCTGGACGGCGCTCTCGACGTTGGCGACTTCAAGGAGCTGATCGGCTGCGGCGTGCTGCCGGGGGAGGCCACCGCCGGCTACCACACCCTCGGGGGCCTGGTGCTGCATGTGCTCGAGCGGGTGCCCCACGCCGGTGAGCACTTCGACTGGAACGGGCTGCGTTTCGAGGTGGTGGACATGGACGGCAAGCGCATCGACAAGCTGCTGGTCACTCGCCTTGATGATGGGGTGGTGCAGAGCGCTGCCCCCGGCAGCCGTCACGACGCCTGATTCCAACCACCCGCCGGGGCGGGGACACACAAAAAAGCCCGAAGCGCAAGGCTCCGGGCTCAGGAACACAAGGGGTTCGGTGATCCCCTCTGCGATCACTTGCCGGCGAGCACCGGCTCCCGCTCCTCTTCCTGGGTGCCGGCAGACAAAGCCGGTGCTGCGGACTCGGCGGACTGAGCAGCTTCGCGGGCCGCCTGGGGGCTGCGGATGCCGCCCTTGATCGCGGCGCCGACCGCCTCCATCGTCTCCACCTCCGCTTCGCTGCGCACGGCGCTGGGCACCGGCTGGTAGCTGGAGGGCGCCAGGGCCTGACCGCGCAGCACCGCCCCGAGGGTGAGGAAGGTGAGCTTGAGCTGCTGCCAGGGGTTCATCGTCACCACCCGCTTGTAGAGGTAGCTGTCGAAGGTGAGACGCTGCACGTCCTTGTCATCGCACATCTCCACGAACGCCTCGCGGGCGGCGTCGTTGCTGTAGAAGATGTTCTGCAGAATCTCCAGCACCTTGTAGGTGGGGCCGTAGAGCTTGTCCCACTTCTTGATGTAGAGCTTCAGATCCGCCTCGGTGGGCACGCGGCTGCCGCCGGCGCTGCTGGCCACGATCTGCCCGGCGCACATCCGCCCGCTCTTGGCGGCGAAATAGATGCCCTCACCGGAACTCTTGGTGACGTAGCCGGCTGCATCGCCCACCAGGGCCATCCGGCCCACCACCCGCCGGGGGCGGGGGTGCTCGGGGATCGGGTGGGCTTCCACCTTGATCACCTCACCCTTGAGCAGGCGCTTGGCGGCGCGCTCGCGGATGCCCTGCTGCAGCCCCTTGATCAGGGATTGGTTTTTCTGCATCGTGCCGGTGCCCACGGCCACGTGGTCGTACTTGGGGAACACCCAGGCATAGAAGTCAGGGGAGACGTCGGTGCCGACGTACATCTCCGCCAGATCTTCGTAGTAGGCCATCTCCTCGGGAGGCAGCTTGATGCGTTCCTGGAAGGCGATGGCCACGTTGTAGTCGCCGGCATCCATGGCCTTGGCCACCCGGCTGTTGGCGCCGTCGGCCCCCACGATCAGATCCACCTCCAGGGTGCGGGGCTCGCCGGTGGCCTCGCCGCTGCTGTAATCGGTGTAGTGAAGGGTGTAGGGACCCTGGCGGGCGTTGCCGGTGTCAATCTTGGTGACCAGACCGTTCACCAGGTGGGCGCCGAGGTCGGCGGCACGGTTGCGCAGGAAGGCATCCATCACCTCTCGGCGGCACATGCCGATGTACTCGTGCTGGTTGTCCAGATGGATGTCCACCTCCCGGTTGGAGGGGGATATCATCCGCATGTTCCGCACCTTTCGGTCGATGATCGACTCGGGCAGGTCGAACTCGGAGACCATGCACAGGGGGATCGCGCCACCGCAGGGCTTGGCATTGTCGAGCTTGCGCTCGAACAACCAGGTTTCGATCCCGGCTTTCGCGAGCACTTCAGCAGCACAGGAACCGCTGGGGCCGCCACCCACAACCGCGACTCGCAACATCTTGAAACCTGCTCCACCAAAGGGATCTCGGCCGGACGCTAACACTGCTGAGCGGGGCGCCGCCGGCCGCTCCGACAGGGCGGGATACCATCGGCCGGCTCCGTCGCCGCCGGGGTTTGGCCTCCCGTTCCACCAGCAGGTCCTCCGGACGCCGAGCCGCCCGTGCTGCCGCCCGCTCATCCGCGGACGACATTCCCCTGGCCCAGCGCTCCCAGCAGCCCGCCCCATCCCGATCCGGCGCCTCCGCTCGTCTGAGCCTGGGCCTGCTGGCCGGGGCCCTGGCGCTCGGCGGTGCCGCCCTCCTTTTCTATGGCCCGCTGCGCCGGTCACCAGCCCCACCACCGGTGGCTGGTCTCGATGCCCAGCTCAGCGGTGACGGGCGTCTGCTCGGCCACTTCCCCTACCCGGAGGCCCGGCCCGATCAGCTGGCCACCCTCGCCCCGGGGGTGGAACTGCGGCCTGAGGCGGCCGAGAGCCTGCGGGCCCTCCAGCGGGATGCCCAGGCCCAGGGCATCCGCATCGAGGTTCTCAGCGCCTTCCGGCCGGTGGACCTGCAGCGGCGTCTGTTCTTCGACGTGAAGTCGGAGCGCAACCAGAGCGCCCGCACCCGGGCCCGGGTCAGCGCCCCCCCCGGCTATTCGGAGCACAGCACCGGCTACGCGGTTGATCTGGGCGATGCGACCCGCCCGGATCTCCGCCTCAGCCCGGCCTTCGACACCACCGCCGCCTACCGCTGGCTGGCGGCCAACGCCCATCGCTACCACTTCCAGCTCTCCTTCCCCCGCGACAATGCCCAGGGCGTGAGCTACGAGCCCTGGCACTGGCGCTATGAGGGATCCACCACGGCCCTGCGTCTGTTCGAGCCGGCCCAGCGCTTCGCCCGCTGAGCCTCTCTTGCGCGCAGCAGGGGAAAAGGGGACGGCGCTGGGATAAGATCAAGAATCGCATCAGCCTGCCGGCAAGCAAGAGCCGCCTTTCCCAGCCGCAACCGCGCTCCAGCCTTTCGCGCCGCCTGCGGCGCTCGGGCATGGCGCCCATGCCCCCGATGTTCCTGCGCCCCCAAGGTGCCTGACCACTCCGGTGCTCCCCGCGGACCCGCCCCGTAACGGGCCGAGCGACGACCGACCCATCACCGACCCCTTATCCAGGACAGACAGCCAATGAGTGGCGAGCACAAAGGCACACCGATTCGCAACATCGCGATCATTGCCCACGTCGACCACGGCAAGACCACCCTCGTCGACGCGCTGCTCAGCCAGTCCGGCATCTTCCGCGAAGGGGAGGCGGTGCCCACCTGCATCCTCGACTCCAACGACCTGGAGCGGGAGCGTGGCATCACCATCCTCTCCAAGAACACCGCCGTCGATTACGAGGGCATCCGCATCAACATCGTCGACACTCCCGGCCACGCCGACTTCGGCGGTGAGGTGGAGCGGGTGCTCGGCATGGTGGATGGCTGTCTGCTGATCGTCGACGCCAACGAGGGCCCGATGCCGCAAACGCGCTTCGTGCTCAAGAAGGCCCTTGAGAAGGGCCTGCGGCCGATCGTTTTCGTCAACAAGATCGACCGGGCCCGTGTCGATCCCGAGCAGGCGGTCGACAAGGTGCTCGACCTGTTCCTCGAACTGGGCGCCGACGACGACCAGTGCGACTTCCCCTACCTCTTCGGCAGCGGCATGGGCGGCTATGCCAAGCCCGACATGGCCACCGAGAGCGAAACGATGAAGCCGCTCTTCGACGCGATCCTGCGCCATGTGCCGCCGCCGGTGGGTGACCCCACCAAGCCGCTGCAGCTTCAGGTCACCACGCTGGATTACAGCGATTTCCTCGGCCGGATCATGATCGGCCGCATCCACAACGGCACGATCAAGGCCGGCCAGCCGGCCGCTCTGATCCGCGACGACGGCAGCATCAAGCGCAGCCGGATCAGTAAGCTGCTCGGCTTCCAGGGCCTGCAGCGCGTTGAGATCAACGAGGCCCGCGCCGGCGATCTGGTGGCCGTGGCCGGTTTCGACGAAGTGAACATCGGCGAAACCATTGCCTGCCCCGATCACCCGGAGGCCCTGCCGCTGATCAAGGTGGACGAACCCACCCTGCAGATGACCTTCGTGATCAACGACTCCCCCTTCGCCGGCAAGGAGGGCAAGTTCGTCACCAGCCGCCAGGTCCGCGACCGCCTGCAGAAGGAACTGCTCACCAACGTGGCCCTGCGGGTCGAGGACACCGATTCGCCCGACCGCTGGTCGGTGAGCGGCCGCGGTGAACTCCACCTCGGCATCCTGATCGAAACCATGCGCCGCGAGGGCTACGAGTTCCAGGTGAGCCAGCCGCAGGTGATCTTCCGCACCATCGACGGCACCCCCAGCGAGCCCTATGAAACCCTGGTGCTCGATGTGCCCGAGGAATCCGTGGGCGCCTGCATCGAGAAGCTCGGCATCCGCAAGGCGGAGATGCAGAACATGGAGAACACCAACGATGGCCGCACCCAGCTGGAGTTCGTGGTGCCCGCCCGGGGCCTGATCGGCTTCCGGGGCGAGTTCATCCGCGCCACCCGCGGCGAGGGGATCATGAGCCACTCCTTCCTCGATTACCGGCCGATGCAGGGCGACATGGACAACCGTCGCAACGGTGTGTTGGTCGCCTTTGAGGAAGGCACCGCCACCTTCTATGCACTCAAGGGTGCGGAAGATCGAGGCCAGTTTTTCATCACTCCTGGCACCAAGGTGTACAAGGGGATGATCGTCGGCGAGCACAACCGTCCGCCCGATCTCGAACTCAACGTCTGCAAGGCCAAGCAGGTTACCAATATCCGCTCGGCTGGCGCTGAAGTGCTCGACACCCTTCAGGCTCCGATCCAGATGACCCTCGAGCGCGCCCTCGAGTACATCGGCCCCGACGAGATGCTGGAGGTCACCCCGGAATCGATCCGGCTGCGCAAGCTGCCGGCCCGCAAGCCCGCCAAGCGTTGAGCGAAGCCCTCCGGGAGGAGGACCTGCTGCAGGCCGACCCTCGCCTGCAGCAGGCCATCGATCTCTTCAACGGCGGTGAGTGGTACGCCTGTCACGACGGCCTCGAGGAGCTCTGGCACGAGACCCAGGGGTCGATGCGGCCGGTGCTGCAGGGCCTGCTCCAGATCGCCGTGGCCCGCCTCCATCTCGAACGGGGCAACCGCCATGGCGCCACCGTGCTGATGGGGGAGGGACTCGGACGCCTTGCGGGCTGCGGAGACGAGGCCCTGGGGCTTCGCCTCGCCCCCCTCCGGGATCGTGCCGCAGCCCTGCTCACTGCCCTTCAGGACGGAAGCGATCCCACTCAGCTACCCCCGCCCCGACTGGAGAGGGCCCCTAGCCAGCGCCGGTAGATTGATTCGAATGCCCACCCGCCTCAACCGAGTCTTGCCAGTCCCGGCGCGTCTGTTGGCGATCCTTCTCCTCGCTGCCCTGCCTCCCCTGACCGTCGCCATGGCAAGGGGTCTGGTGCCGCCCTCCCTGGCCGCACCGTCTCCTGCCGTTCCGGCGATGCCTTCACCACCGGTCGGAGCGGCAGCCGCAGCCCCGGCTGCCACGGTGCCTGCTCCCACGGGCATGGTCACGATCGAGTCCGACAGCCAGCAGGCCGATAACCGCACCGGCATCGTCACGGCCACCGGCAACGTCCGCATCACCTACCCCGACCGCAGGATGGTGGCCACCTCCCGGCAGGCCCAGTACTTCTCCAAGGAAGGCCGGCTGGTGCTCACCGGTGATGTGGATGTGGTGGATGAAGACGGCCAGAGGATCCGGGCCGAGCGCATGGTCTACCGCCTCGACGACGAACGCCTGGTGGCCGACCCACCGGCCGGTAAGCAGGTGTACAGCCGCCTTCGCCTGCAGACCCGCCCCGCGACCGCCCCCGCCCCGATCGTTCCATGAGTCTGGCCCTCTGGCAGGTGGCCATCACGCTCGGTGGCCGCCCCCTCGTCAGTGATGTCAGCCTCGATCTGCATCCCGGCGAAGTGGTGGGTCTGCTCGGTCCCAACGGAGCCGGCAAGACCACCACCTTCAATCTGGTCACGGGGCTGCTGAGGCCCGATCAGGGGGATGTGCTGCTCGACGGCACCTCGGTGGCCGACCAGCCGATGCCGAAGCGGGCCCGTCTTGGGATCGGCTATCTGCCGCAGGAGGCCAGCGTGTTCCGCAACCTCAGCGTGCGCGACAACCTTCGCCTCGCCCTCGAGCAGAGCGGCACCTCAAAGGTACGGCGCGCTGATCGCCTCGAGGAGCTGATCGCCGACTTTCACCTCGGACCGTTCCAGATGCGCAAAGGGTTCCAGCTCTCCGGTGGCGAGCGCCGCCGCTGCGAGGTGGCGCGGGCCCTGGCGGTGGGCGATGAGGGTCCGCGCTATCTGCTGCTCGATGAACCCTTCGCCGGCGTCGATCCGATGGCGGTGTCCGATCTGCAGGAGCTGATCGGTGGTCTTCGGCGCCGTGGCATGGGCGTGCTGATCACCGACCACAACGTGCGCGAGACGCTCGCCATCACCGATCGGGCCTACATCCTCACCGACGGACGGATCCTGGCCGCCGGATCCTCCGAAGCGATGGCCCATGATCCCCTTGTGCGACGCCACTACCTCGGGGAGGCCTTCCAGCTGTGACGGTGCTTCCCCTGCCCCGCTGGGCCTCCCAGGTTCGCCAGCTGCACTGGCGCAGGCTGCCCCTGCTGGATCGCTGGCTGGTGCAGGAGCTGGTAGGGCCGCTGCTGTTCGGCATCGCCGCCTTCACCGCCGTCTCCCTGTCGGTGGGGGTGGTGTTCGAGCTGGTGCGGCGGGTGGCCGAGTCCGGCCTGCCGCTGCTTGCCGCCCTCCAGGTGCTGATGCTGCGCCTGCCGGGATTCCTAGTGCTCTCGTTTCCGATGGCCACCCTGATGGCCACCCTTCTGGCCTACAGCCGGCTGTCGGGGAGTAGTGAACTCACCGCCCTGCGCAGCATTGGCGTGAGCACCCGCCGCATGGTGGTGCCGGGTCTGCTGATCGCTCTAGCGATGACCCTGCTCACCTTCGTGTTCAACGACATGATCGTGCCCCAGGCAAATCTGGAGGCCACCATCAGCCTGGAGCGTGCGCTGGGCAAAGCGCTCACCACCGAGAAGGGCAACAACGTTCTCTATTCCCGCTTCGGCCGTGCCAAGAGCCTGGAAGGCGAAACCGAGCGGCAGCTCACCCACCTCTTCTATTCCAGGAAATACCTCGCCGGTCAGATGCTCGACATCACCCTGATCGACTTCTCGCGCGTCGGTCAACGACAGATGCTCAACGCTGAAACCGGACGCTGGAATGAGGAGAAGTCGATGTGGGAGTTCCACAACGGCCGCATCGTCAACATCGATGAGAAAACCGGCACCACTACGTCGGCCAACTTCGATCGCTACTTCTATCCCTTCTCCCGCGATCCCCTGGAGGTGGCGAAGCTGCCCACCGACCCGGGCACGATGACCGTGGGCCAGGCCCGGCGGGCCGAGCGCCTGCTGCGGCAGGCCGGCAATGCCAAGGAATCCCGCCGCATGCGGGTCCGCATCCAGGAGAAATTCGCCTTCCCCGCGATCTGCCTGGTGTTCGGCCTGATCGGCAGCAGCCTCGGCGTTCGCCCCCACTCGCGCACCAGCCGCAGTCAGGGATTCGGCATCAGCGTGCTGCTGATCTTCGGCTACTACCTGATGTCGTTCATCTTCAGCTCCCTCGGCATCACCGGTACCCTGCCTCCCTTCCTTGCGGCCTGGCTGCCGGTCGCCATCGGACTGTACGGCGGACTCTGGCTGCTGCGCCAGGCCAGTCGCTGACCGCCAGGCGAGCGGGACCTCGGCGCGGCAGACTGATCGGGCCTGCCATGTTTCCGTTGAACGATCCGGTTATCGGCCTGGGCCTGGTGGCCTTCGCCCTGCTGCTGTTGGTTCTGCCCCTTTCCTTCTGGTTCCTGAGCGGGGGGCGCAACAGCAGCGCCGTTCGCCTGCTGGTGGCGGCGGCCAATCTCTGCCTCACGGCCCAGCTGCTGCTGCGCTGGTGGGATTCGGGTCACTTCCCGATCAGCAACCTCTACGAGTCGCTCTGCTTCCTCGCCTGGGGCTGCACCCTCACCCAGCTGCTGGTGGAGCGGGCCTGGCCGAGCCCGCTGGTGCCCGCCGCCGCCACCCCGATGGCGCTGGGCTGTGTGGCCTTCGCCAGCTTCGCCCTGCCGGAACGCCTCCAGGAGGCCTCGCCCCTGGTGCCGGCCCTGCGTTCCAGCTGGCTGGTGATGCATGTGAGCGTGATCATGCTCAGCTACGCCGCCCTGCTGGTGGGCTCACTGCTGTCGGTCGCGGTGCTGTTCACCGACCGCAACGAGGCGCTGGAACTGCGGGGCAGCTCGATCGGCAGCGGCGGCTATCGCCAGGCCCAGCTCGCCAGCGACGGTCCCGGGGCCATGTCCCTGAGCAGCAGCATGTTCCGGATCAGCGAGCAGCTCGATGCCCTCAGCTACCGCACGATCACCGTGGGCTTCCTGCTGCTCTCGGTGGGCCTGGTCAGCGGCGCCGTGTGGGCCAACGAGGCCTGGGGCAGCTGGTGGAGCTGGGACCCGAAGGAAACCTGGGCCCTGATCTGCTGGCTGGTGTACGCCGCCTACCTGCACACCCGCCTGATCCGCGGCTGGCAGGGCCGCCGGCCGGCCCTGGTGGCGGCCGCCGGTCTGGTGGTGATCGCCGTCTGCTACATCGGCGTCAACCTGCTGGGGATCGGCCTGCACAGCTACGGCTGGTTCTTCGGGAGTGAGGCCTGAGCGGCGACCTGGGCAAGCCGCCGCCTGAGCGAGCGGCTCCAGCCAAAGGCCGCCGCCGCGCCAGCCGCTGGCAGTGGACCAGGCACCTCAGGCACCTCAAAAACCGCTTGGTAAAACCGCTGGCCTATGAACCGGTGCCCGGCTGTGGTGGGATGGGATCCATCCCAGAACAGAAAGGCGGCTTGTGCCGTGGCGGAACCATTGCCGCAACCCGCGGTTGTCTGGCAGCGATTGGCGACATCCGTGAATCCAAAAGCGCTGGGAGTGGCGCGTACTTCGGCAAACAGGTCATCGGTCTGGAAGGCGATGATGTCCAGCTCGGGACGGCTGAGCGCCAGCCCGTTCAACGCCAGGTCCAGCTTGGAGTTGAAGTCATTGCTGAGGCCGGTGAAAAAGGCGCTTTGGCCGGGATTTGTGTTGAATTCAGGAATCAATCCTAAGTCGGGTGTGTTGGGCACCAAGAAATTCCTTGCCCCGTAACTCGCCAGTTTTTCAATTGTGCCCTTGATATTATACACTGCCGTCTCATTCAGTCCAGTTGGTGGTGCGCTGCCATCAAAGCCGCCAACGCTCGCCCCCGTGGCCAGATTCCAGAAGGGATCGTTGGGATAATACCAAACCAGAAACAGCGATGTTTCGGCATCGAAGCTGGGAAGGCTGGGTTTGGTGAACTCATCTAGTTGCCAGGCATTGCCAAGGTCGGCGTAGGTTGGCTTTAGAGCGGCAGGTGTTTGCGGCCAAGCCTGAAGGTAGTTCTCCTGCCCTGATGTGGCGCCGCCAATGGCAAAGTTTGTGCCACCAGCCAGGGATGCCCGGAAGCTCGTATCCCCTGGATTGAAGAGTTGCCACAGATATTCCGCCGCCACCTCACCGTTGCTGAAGCGTCCCCCCACATAACCGAGGCTGGGAGGGGGGAGAATCAATGTGCCCCCGGAAGCACCGCTGCTCAAGGCTTTGCTGTTGCCGGCATCCGAGAGGCTGTCTCCGAACACGAACAGCTTGTTGAGCGTGTGCACCCCGGCCTGGGCGCTCCCGGCCGCCAGGGAGAGGGCCAGCAGGGGAAGCCACATCAGGCCGCGAACCCAGGGAAGCGGAGAGGGAAGAGGCAGCAAAACCGATAAACAGATTTATCATCATGCCAAGAGGTCGTGGGTTTGCCAACGGCCGCTCAGAGCTCGATCGCCGGGCGCCCTTCAGACGAGGGAGGGCTCCGTGCGCCTGCTGGTTCGGATGCCCTGGATCGCCTCCGCGTAGTCGGACGCGCCGAACACCCCGGAGCCGGACACGATCGCATTGGCGCCGGCCTCGATCACCTTCCAGGCGTTGGCTGGTTTGATGCCGCCATCCACCTCGATCCAGGGATCCAGACCCCTTTCGTCGCAGAGGCGGCGCAGGTCGCGGATCTTCTGCACCTGGTTATCGATGAAGCTCTGGCCGCCGAAGCCAGGGTTCACGCTCATGATCAGGACCAGATCGCAGAGCTCGAGGCAGTATTCGAGAGTGTCGATCGGGGTGCCCGGGTTGAGCACGGCACCGGCCTGCTTGCCCAGCTCCTTGATCTGGCCCAGGTTGCGGTGCAGGTGCGGACAGGCCTCCACCTGAACGCTGATGATGTCGGCCCCGGCCCGGGCGAAGTCGGGCACGTACTTCTCGGGCTCCACGATCATCAGATGCACGTCGAGCGGCTTGGCCGTGACGGGGCGCAGGGCCTCCACGATCAGAGGGCCGATGGTGATGTTCGGCACGAAGCGACCATCCATCACGTCCACATGGATCCAGTCGGCGCCTGCCTCGTCGATGGTCCGCACCTGCTCGCCCAGCCGGGCGAAATCGGCCGAGAGGATTGAGGGGGAGA
>JBJTUJ010000291.1:0-3097 GCA_046080685.1 Cyanobium sp.
CCGAACCCGTTGCCGGGGGTGAGACAGACGCCGGTGCCCTCCAGCAGCGCCGCAGCGAACGCCTCGGAATCCAGCCCCCGCTCCCGGGCCGCCTCCGGCACCGGCAGCCACAGGTAGAGCGCCATCGAGGGGCGGGGCACCGCCCAGCCGGCGGCATCGAGGGCGGCGCTCATCCGATCGCGGCGGTCTCGATACACCTCCCGCAGACGGGCAGGCCAGTCCGGGGCCCGCTCCAGGGCGGCGATCGCCCCGGCCTGCAGGGCGAGGGACTGGTTGAAATCCACCACACCCTTCAACTGGCGCAGGGCGGTGATCAGCCACTCGGCGCCGATGGCGCAGGCCAGGCGGTAGCCCCCCAGACACCAGCTTTTCGAGAAGGAGAAGAACTCGATCCCGCAGCGGCGCCACTCGGGGTGGCGCAGCAGGGCCGGGGCCTCCCCCTCCAGCGCCAGATCGACGTAGGGGTTGTCGTGGGCCAGAACCACGTCGTGGCGCAGGGCGCGCTCTACCGCCCCATCAAGCCAGGCCTGGCAGCCGGTGGTGGCGGTGGGGTTGTGGGGAAATCCCAGCACCATCAGGCGCAGGGCTTCCCATTCGGAGGCGGCCAGCTGCTCCCAGTCGGGCCGCCAGCCCTGCTCCGCCTGCAGCGGCAGCAGCACCGGCCGGGCCGAGGCCAGGTGCAGGCCCCCCATGTGGGAGGGGTAATAGGGATCGAGCAGCAGGGCCGCATCACCCGGGTTGAGCACCGCCAGCGGCAGATGGGCCGTGCCCTCCTGGGAACCCACCAGCAGCAGCACCTCGGTTTCGGGATCGACCCGGGTGCCGAAGCGCTGCTCGGCCCATGCCGCCACGGCCTCGCGGAAGGGCAGGGTGGCTGCGTGCAGGCAGTAGGAGGCGCTCTCCGGCCGGCCCAGAGCTTCGGCGATCGCCTCGAGGGCCGACGGCGGGGGCTGGAGATCGGTGGAGCCGAGCGAAAGATCGAGCAGGTCGGGCAGCGGATCCGCGCTCTCCAGCCGTCGATGCCGGTAGGCCTGCTTGCGCTGATCGTTGCGTGCGAAGACTCCGCTGCCCAGCCGGCTCAGGCGCTCAGAGACCGGCATCCAGGAAAGCCTGCAGCTGGGGCTTGGCCATGGCACCTTCGTGACGCGCCACCTCAACCCCGTCCCGGAACAGGATCAGGGTAGGCAGGCCCTGGATGCCCAGGTCGTCGCGGGTTTCGGGATTGGCATCGGCCTCGAGCTTGCCCACCACCAGCCGGCCTTCGTAGGTGGTGGCCGCCCACGCCATCAGGGGCGCCATCAGCCTGCAGGGGCCGCACCAGGGGGCCCAGACATCAACCAGCACGGCCCCGGTTCGGCCAAGCACCTCCGCGGGGAACGTTTCTTCGGTGAGGTCGAGGACGGCGGCGGAGGCTGGCACGGCCCGGTTCTGCGAATGGGACCGATTGTATGAAGCTCAGAGCTTGTCGATGGAATGGCGCAGCTCCTCGAGCTCGGCATTCACCTCGGCCACCTGCACCGGCTCCAGTTGGGGAACGGGGCCGCCTTCGGCCGGCAGGGCGATGGGGTTGGCACCGCCAGAGAGGCGGGTCTTGAGGGCTTCGAGTTCGTCTTCCACTCCGCTGCCCTGGAGCGCGGCGAACTGGCTCTCGAGATCGGCGCCGGCCAGCTCGGCCGCCGCCTGGCTGCGAGCCTCCATCGCCAGCACCTTCTCCTCCATCTGCTCGAAGGCGGCCATTGAGGTGTTGGTCCCCAGACCGCTGACGGCGCTCTGGAGCTGCTCCTGGGCCTGGGCCGCCTGGGCCCGGGCCTTGAGCATGTCCTTCTTGGTCTTGGCCTCGGCGATCTTGCCTTCCAGGGCGGTGAGGCTCTTCTTGAGCGTCTCCACCTGCCCCGCCTGGGAAGAGATCTGGGTGTTGAGGGCGGTGGCGGTCTCGGTGTAGGTCTTGCGGCGGGAGAGGGCCTCGCGGGCCAGCTCCTCCTCCCCCTTGCGCAGGGCAAGCTCAGCCCGCTCGTACCAGGCCTTCGCCTGGGCCTCGGCCTGTTCGGCCTGGTTCTGCAGCCGCTTCTGGCCGGCGATCGCGGTGGCCACGGCCGTGCGCAGCTTCACCAGATCGGCCTGCATGTCCGTGACCGACTGGTCGAGGATCTTGGCCGGATCCTCCGCCTTGCTCACCATGTCGTTGAGGTTGGCGCGAAGCAGGCGGCTAAGCCGATCGAAGAAGCCCATGGAGGTGGGGGTGGGGCAGGGCCCGAGGGTAGGCACATCCTTGCTCGCGCCGCTGCCGCTGGCCAACATCCGGATTGCCGCACCCCCCCTAGCCTTGGGGGATGCCCGCCGCTCCCCCAGGCCAGAGCCGACGCCTCGGCAACCTCTCGCTGTTGATCCCGCCGCCGCCCGCTCCGGCCCAGCCTTTGGCCGGCTGCCTGGCCGGGATGCAGGAGCGCTGGCGGCAGGAGGGACAACTGGCAGGACTGTGGCAGGCCTGGCCCGGGATCGCCGGAGCCCAGCTGGCGCCCCACTGCCGGCCCCTGCGGTGGCAGGCCGGCGTGCTCACGGTGGGAGCCCTGCCGGGGCCCTGGCTCCAGGCGCTCCAGTACAACCGCCATCAGCTGCTGGGCGCCCTGCGGGGGGCGGGGTTCCGGGTGCGCGACCTGCGCCTCCAGCAGCACCACCCCCAACCGGCCCCACCTCCGGCCAGCCTGCAGGAGCAGGAGGACTGGGCCCGCCATCCGAGCAGGATCGACGTGCACGGCCTGGCCGACTGTCCGGCCTGCGGCCGGCCGGCCCCGGCCGGTGAGATGGCTCTGTGGGGCCACTGCAGCTTCTGCCGGCGGCAGGATCTGGCGGGGGCCGAGGTTCCCCCGGAATCCCCGTCGGCCTAGACCCCCAAGCCGGAGGGTGGCTCGAACAGGGCCCGCCAGGCCCGCTCCTGCACCGCCGCCTCGGGGCTGCCCTCGAGCGGGAAGCCGGCGAGGAAGTCCTTGTCGGCGGTGGGCACATAGGGCCCCTGCTTGACCTCGAACATCACCGCATCGGCGGTGAGGGCCACCAGGGTGTGGATCTGGCCCTCCGCCAGCTGGATGCCCTTGAGGGG
>JBJTUJ010000292.1:0-4895 GCA_046080685.1 Cyanobium sp.
CACATCGGCGGGCGTCATGCCGCGGGCGGGCCGCAGGGATACGTCGTCGACGCTGACGACCTTGCCCACCAGGGTGCAGACGGGTTCGGCCATCGGCGCGAGTTCGAGCCACTGGTTGAGGCCGCCCACCTCATCGGCCTCGAAATGACTCCAGGCCACGTAGCGCAGCACGGCCGGATCGATGAGGGTGGCTACGGCATCGCGGAGCTGGGGGAACATGCCCTTGAGGCCGGCATGAAACAACAGCGGGTATTGATCACGAACCAGAAAGTGGTTGAACTGCATATCCAGTTCCGGCACATGGATCGAGAGCCGGAACAGATCGGGGGCGATCTCGGTGATGGTGGTCATGGATGCAGCAGACTAGGGCGAAAGGCTGGTACACACTGGGCAGGAGGCCAGCGATGCGAAGCCGTGAGGCGACTGAGTGACACCAAGGCGAGGGAATGAAGCCCTAGGAATTATCATTCTGGATACCAAGAAAAAAGGAAAGGTAGTCGGATTCAAAACCCGTGCCGTGACGCCGATCAAGCTCATGGATGAACAGACGAGAAAGATCGTAGCCCCGATAGAACTGATGCAAGATAAACGCAGCACTTTGCAAAATCCGATCATCCCACTCGTGGCGAAGGCGAAAGTCCTTGACATAGATTTCATCCGCCCAAAGCGTTTGCGAGATGCTCCGGCTCGGATCGTCATCCGTCAGAAGCGGCTTGAACGGGCGACCCATGGTGTAGGCAAACCTCAGAAAACAGAACCCCTGAGAGCGAAGAAAAGAATCCACCTCCGCAAAAAGCGGCTGGCCCTTGTAGAGCTCAACAAACTCAACTTCACACTGGACCACACTTGTACTTGCCAGCATCGTTGTGGCATTTTCAAGCGCCATCAATTCAGCGCCTTGAATATCGAGCTTCATAAAGTCGATGAGACCAAGGCCGGGAAGATCATCCAGCCGCTTGGTTTCCAGGCTCTCACGATTCACGACTTGCGTGAAGTCGCCAAGATAGTGAAACAGGTTTAGCGTTTCCGAATCGGGCTCTAACAGAGACGATGTCATTGGTAGGTTGGTGATATGCAGAGTATGGCTCCTTCCATCTCCAATCGCATAGGGCAGGTACTTGATCGATTCAGGGAAGCCAGTACTGGCATTCAGCCGCTCACACTCCTCGGTAATCGGTTCAAATCCGATCACTTCTGCCAGCCCAGCTTCGGCCAACAGAACCCAGGGATCTTTGGCAGTGCCTTCCACCTCAAGAGCGCCGATATCAATGCACCGAATCTTTCCCTGGAGCTTGATCAGATCCATCAGCAGTGAGGCTTCCAGCTAACTTGCCGCAATGCCATCTGCAATGACATCTGGAGTGACATCCGCACTGCCAGCCGGATCCGCGTCGCTCATTGCGTAGCATGTTTCTGTATAGCACCATAGCACTGGCAAGCACATGCTCAGCCTGAAGAGTTCAGCCAGGACTTTGCGGATAGCATGTGATGTTGCGGCTTCGAGGCCTGGATTGCTGATCAACCAGGCCGGCGCCATGGCAGAAACCGAGATTCACGTAGGGCTTCTGCGGCTGATGCAGGCATAGACCGCCGATATCTTCTTCTCGCCGAAGCCATAGGAAACCGCTCGCTCACCCATGCGAGGCACCTTGAGCATCAACGGCTATTCACCTGCGGCGGCATGCCGCTTCAGCCGAGCCCAGCAGCGGGCTGGGGCAGAAACTGGCGATAGAAGAGATCCTTGAGCTGCCAGGCGCGCTCCACCTGCTCGATGGCGATCTGAAGGGTGGCCTCACTGACGACTCGCGCCGCGATATGGCGAGCCAGTTCCTGGGAGTGGGTGAGGCCACCGAGAAGTTGTTCAGCGCCGATGTTGGTTTGGCGACGATCATGAATCATGTGGTAGTAGAAGAACTCGGATCGTTTCCCCTCCGCCGCATTGCCTTGGCTCAGGCGCTCCGACAGGCGCGGCCAAAGGCACGAATACTCCACCGCCACCAGCACCTCAGCCCAGAACCGCAGGAAGGAGATCAGAGCCAGATCGCTGTGGGGCCTGGTGAGACAACTCTCCAGCGCCGCGAGACTCTCCAGCCGCACCTGGCGGGTGAGGGCGGACTCGGCCGTGGTGAGAATCTGCTCGCGGCTGGCGCCGAGATGAATGAGATCGCGGAACAACAATTCCCGGTGGGAGGGGAGCGGCGTGCCGTGGCTGTTGCGGGGATATTCCTCATGCAGGATCAGCCGCACCGTGGTTTTGCTTGCCTCGTTCTCGAGGGCATCAATCACGAACTCATAGACATTCACGATCGCCAGCGATAAAAACCGCCGCTGCAGCAACAGGGCCAGCAGATCATCCCAACGCAAGGTTGCGATATGGCCGAGGATCGGGTGCTCCTGGAGGTTGACGATGCATTGTCGTTCGTGAGCGTTGAGCTGGTTGAGCATGGCGTTCAATCGGTGAACAGAATCTTGAGCTCACTGCGCCAGTTGCGATCCGGTGCGGGTTGGAAGGGTCGAGCCATCGTCCACATCCGTTCGAAATCATGGAGCAGGGTGCCTGTAAGCAGCGCATCGCCGGCAAGCAGATCGAGCTCCAGCTGGAAGGTGTGAATCGCCAGGGCACCGTGCAGGAAAGGGGCTGCCAGCAGTGTTGAGCCAGCACGATAGAGAGCCAGCGAGGGCAGGGTGTCGTAGAGGCGGATCTCGAGATTGGCGGGATTGGGGCTGGAGCGAAGGATGGCCTCCAGGATCTCGAGATTGGCGATCACGCTGCCCTGGATGGCGAAATCCTCAGACAGCAGCTCATCGGCATAGCGCTTCAACACCTCCTCGCGAAGGTCCGCGGCCCTGGAATAGGGCCAGGCCAGCAGGATCCTCACCCGCGCCCCCGCCTCCAGACAGCGGCCGAGGTGGCTGCGGTACTGCTCCAGATTGGGGGCGAAGGTCTGGAGGATGGCCACCTCCCGCGGCTCCTCCCGCGGCTCGCCGATCAGCCCCTCGAGGGCAGCGGCGAACACCGCAGCGGGAAAGGAGGCGTGGATACGGCGCAGGCCGAAGCGGGACAAGCCCGGCTCACTCTGCCGATACCCCTGGACAAAGGCCCGATGCAACTGGGGCAGCTTGATGCCCGGGCCCGTGATCCTGAACTTGCGATAGATGGTGCGCAGGCGCTGGGTGAAAGCCTCCTCCTCGATCGGCCCCCAACGACCTTGGTAGGCCGCCAGAAGCTGCTGCTTGCTCTGACCGGGTGCCTCATCGATACAGAGAATCACCTCCATCTCATGGGGGGTGAGGCCATGCTCAGGATCATCCCCGAGGGCCTGAAGGAAGGCTGTCCAGCTCATCGCCGTGGTGAGAGTGGCGGGGGATGGAGTGCTGACCGCCGACCGGAATCTATCGGCAAAGCAACCCAGTTTGGCCACTTACAGCATCTTCCACTGGCTTCCATCCGTCGATGATTGACGCAGACCAAGAAGGCCGCAGAGCATTGTGCTCACAGGATAACTAGCGAGGGTTCTCATTGATGCAACAACACGGGTTATCGCGATGGCAGGCCATACCGGCAAACGCTGTTGGTCTGCTCGAGAGGTCGATGCAGGGACGCGAAGGGCTGCTGCTCTGCGGCGGCCTCGGCCTGAGCACCAGCCTGGTTGTAGGCGCACTGGGTCTGCGCTGGCCCGTTCTGCTCCCCGCCCTGTTGCCGCCCATGGCGTGCTTGGGGGTGTGGCGGTGGGCCCAGCGCCGCCTGCGCCAACCGGCACCCTCGCCGCCGCCGGCCTGCCTGCTCGACGCCAGCGTCCTGAGGGAGCGGCTGCGGCTTAATGCCGATCTGGGGAGGGATGCCTCGCAGCACTGGCAACAGATCGGCCAGCGGCTGGAAGCGTTGCGCTGCCTGGCATCGGCCTGCGCCGAACTGGATCCTGGCTGTGCGGTGGCGCTGCTGGTGCTGCTGGAGCGCCTGGTGCTGCGGGCTCTGGCCCTGGAGGACGACCTCCGCCGGCTGAGCCGCGCGCCGACCCCTGGCTCCCAGCAACTGCTGGGCCGGCGACTGGATGCCCTGCTGAAGCACCTGCAGACCTGCCGGGAGGCACTGATGCGCTGTTACGAGGTCGCCCTTGAGGAGGCCCTGCGTTGTCCGGATGTGCCGGCAACGGTTGTTCTTTCCACCTTGCTGATCGACTCATGACGACCCGTTCCTTGCTTGGTCTGTCCATTGCCGCCGTCGTCGTCGGTGGTGGCGTACTGGCCAACACCGCCCTGAATCCGCCGGTCACCTCCTTCGACTCCGCCATGGAGCGACTGGAGCGCCGCCTTCTTCCTTCGATCACGGTGGAAAGTGCCCTGGCGCCTGCCGCCCTCGCCAGCGCCGAGGCAGCCCTGCCCATGGCCGAACAGCTGCCGCAGGCAGCGGCCTTCACCCTCCACGGCGCCCCTGCCGATGGCATCACCCCCAGCGGCAACATCCTGCGGGTGGAAATCGCCAGTTCCCTCGAGAAGGCCGACAATCAACGGGCCAGCCGCCGCTGGCTGGTGGATGCGGCCGAACGCTTCAATCAGCGAGGCGAGCGGGGCAACGACGGCCGCCGCATCGAAGTGGTGGTGCGGCCGATCCCCTCGGGCCTCGCGGCCCAGATGCTGGTGGCCGGCGGCTATCGACCCGCCGGCTACTCACCAGCCAGCCAGCAGTGGCTGGAGCTGCTGCGCCACGAGGGCATCGCGCCGACGTTGCTGCAGGCTTCGCTGGTGGGCAACCGCTCGGTGATCGCCGTGCGCGGCGCCGCCTGGAAGCAGAGCGGCGGCGGCCCGCTGGCATTCGGGCCGGTGATGGAGCGGACCCTGGCGGGTCAGCTGCGCATGGGCACCTGCAATCCCTACCTGTGTTCCCCCGGCCTGGA
>JBJTUJ010000293.1:0-14967 GCA_046080685.1 Cyanobium sp.
CAAAGACTTGATCTAGGTCTTCAAGAGCCATTTGAAAATCGTCAGAAGTCGAGCTTATCGAGGTAGGTCGGCGTCCAGGCTGCGAGGTATTAGCAAAGTTGATTCTCATCAGAGCATCACTGAATGAAATGCGTTGCATACCATTTGGTCCGGTCTGAGACAGTAGTTGGCCAAAGCCCGTTTGTTTAATCTTATCAGTTCGTCTTGATTCTTTTATTGGTATACCCCGTACTAGGTTGGTCAGCTAGTCATAGGTTACGGCCATTGCTCTGCGTGTCAGATCGACCTCCCGCTTCACCTGCTCCATGACATCGGCAAGGCGCTCGGAATCCGAACTGGATATCTGAATGCCCAACATGTCCATGTGCACGCGCTCACGCGGAAGGTCTAGACCCGCGATGATTCTCTTATAGCTTTGAATCGCGTTGGCGTCCCCACTTACATCAACGAAAGATGGGCTGTCTGATGATGTGATGACTGAGCCACAATCCGCATTGGATTTCTCAAGGATAGGTCGGATCAGAGAAGCGCTGCTGAAATAGGTGGGAATTTTCTCTGCCAAGTTGCTGGCTGTGCAGGGTCGACTATCTTTGATCGTTTTGATAACGGTACACACCACCACACCATTCACAATTTCCACAGTTGCACCTTTCCCACATTCAACTTTTTCTGCAGCATAGGAAGGGCCAGCAGTAAGCCATTCGCCAAGGGCAATAAGTAAATGGACAATCAGATAAGACTTCTTGTTCATGACGGACCGATTTGTTTGCTGGATTATGGGCGGAGTTTGACCGGAATCAAACTAATATCAGGGATTCCTGGCAGAGTGGTTAAGGGTTTGGTTTCTGCGTGCTTGACAGCTCCAAGAGGATTCTCCTCATCGTTGGTCGTGTTGCGCGCATCATCTAACAGCCTGATCCAGATCTACGCCATCGAGCATGGATCATTGGGTGCATTGCTTTTGCGGCTGGGAGAGTCAGAGCAGCATTGCTGAGCCATTCGTCGGGCTGATCTCAGCCGGGTTCTTTGCATCCAATCAGTCCCAGGAGGCGGCTGACTTAGCCGCCCAACCAGCGCCCTCAATCGGCGTCGGCTGACCGGTGGCCCGCACGGGTTGGCCTGGCGGATCAGGTTGTCAGATTGAAGACCACCCCATCCAGCCGGATCACTGCCGCACCTGTGGCCATCTACGAGCCTTGATCTGCCGCAGCCCTTGGCTTGTTGAATTCAGGCGATCACCTGCTCAATTCGCTTGCCGGCTGTGACCGACCGGGCGTAGGCCTGGTGGGGCGCTGTGAGGTTGTCGCTGGGCGCTCATCCTGCCTTGATGGTGTTGAAGGGTTGGTTTGCCTTGCCAAGTCGTGGCGAAGTTGGTGAATCAGCTCCCAGAATGGCCGCGAGAGATCAGCGTGAGCATCGCTGCCTGTCCCACTGGGTAGTGCAGCTCTGACAGGCTCCCGCTTCACCGCACGAATCTGCTGCTCGCAGGCGATCTGTCTGAATCTGTACCCATCTGGTTGTTGATGCCGCTCTTCCTCTAGCTGTTGTTTAGGTTGTGGCACAGCACCAGGATAGGGTTGGATCTGATCGTTGATGAACGCTCGAGCCTGGCATGAGAGCTTCCAGCCAAGGGGTACAGAAAAAATTCGCCTCGGCTCGCCTTCAAGTCGGAATTGCTTAAGTAATGGGATCTTGCGTTTGCAGCTGTCCTTGCATTTGTCAGCACTGTCGGAGGATTGTCCGAAGAGATCCACAGCTGCGGCCACCCGCGATTCACGCGTTGAGAACACCGCATCGATTGCGCTCCAGCCGAAGAGCCTGAAGCGTTGATTTCTTGCAAGGTTGTCAGCATCGGCATAGCTGGAGTCCATATGCCCGCTCTTGTCGTCCGCAATGGCGATCGGGATAAACTCGATGTGCCTTAGAGGAAAATCCTTTCTGGTTTTCAACTTGTTGAGTGCATCGATGACTTCTTTCGCCGTGACGGCACCTGAATTGTCGTACAGTCCACCATCCACAAACCTGCGGGCTCGCGCCTCCGGGAAAAAGCCGTAAGGGCTTACGATCGGGAACCGCGCACTCATGCCAGCCGCTGTGCTGTAGCGCAAATCGAGCGGCATCATCTGCTGTGGACGATTCAGCCATGGCTCATGGAAGTCTGCGTCGGATTCACCTGCATCTGATCCGCCTGCACTGGAGCCACTCAGCTTGAAGGGAGACAGGATATAACGACGACCATTTTCAACTTCCGTGGTGTTCAACATCAGGTAGGGAGCCAGGCCGCGCCGGTTTTGATTATTCAAACCCATAGAATCCTGGTCATGATAAAAGGATTGATCCAACTGAATCGGAAGAGGTGACTTGGATCCCGGTTGTCTGTACGGATTGAGATTTTCAAATCCCAGCTCCAGGCCAAGCGTGCGATCCCATGCCGGCACGGCTATCGGATAAAAGCGTTGCATCATGTCGCCAAAAAGCATCGTGGAGAGTATCATTGCGAGGCGATCATTATGGGCTTCGAAGTAGTCGTCGATCCGATTGCTCAGTTCACCCCGTTGGAATATACCTTGGCTGGATGGAGTCGCTGTGCGCAGGCTGTTCACGAAGACGGTTGCACCTACGCTGCCTCCAGACACTCCGCTGATCATGAATAGGTGGTTGCTGAAGCAAGGAACTTCTTCGCTGAGAACAGCCAAGGCCTTCGCTGTGTGGTAGGCGGCGTAAATGCCCCCTCCCTGTGCCGAAACGACATAAACTGTTGTGGGATTCTCCTCTGTGTTTTTGGAGAAGCTGTCATTACAAACATCTCCATCACTTTTGTTCATGCGTGCCTGGTGCCATGTATTGAATGCGTCTTCCAGTCCGGGAAGGCTACGATTGTCCCTGTACCGCTCAGGTAAGTTACTAAGGTTTTGTGCGTATGGCCTGAGTCGTATGGCGTGATTATCATTGAAACGATTTATATTGACCAGATATGCACTTGCCAGCAGCAGGGAGAAAAACGGGAAGTTGGTTATCAGACTTAGTTGATAGATGGTTGAAGAGATAACAAGAAATATCGAGAGTGCCCAGAATAGAATGGTTATAGACCCAAGCGACTGAGGTAACTGATTTGCATTCAGACCTCTGATCAGAAAGGGTGCAAAAAATCCCAGGATGAAGAGTGACCAAAACCAGGTTGGAAAGGGGTCAACCCATGTGGAGTTTGGCTGATCCAGTTTGCGCCATAGAAAGATCATCAACGCACCCAGAACCAGTAAGACGTACAGATGCCAATTGCCGCCCATGAATCCCTCCAATCGGCCTCCTTCATAGGCTTCCTTCGCCACAGGTACAGTAAAGAGCGCTAGACTGAGCCAGGCCAACCAGAACAGAAACAACTCGAACGTATAAGAGAATATACCGCCTCTTACAAGCTCTTTATTTAGCTCTTGATCCTTTAAAGCCCTGCGCTCTTTGATTGCAGGGAACAACCGGGTGAGCTGACGAGAAGTATGCCAAAGCAGCAGCGACAACATTAACGCTGCAACCGTGGCCATGACGAACGGCCATAGAGTACCGTCGAGAACCATTGCGAGGACAATATCCTTCACCTGCTGCGTTTGAAATAGCAGTAGGCCGATCAGCATGATCCCTACTTGAATTCTGAGCTGCAGGATATAGCCGGCTAACCAGCGTATCCCATCCTGTAGGGTTCCGGCTCTGGAGTAGAAGATTCTCTGTTGCTTCCCGATGTAGTCACGAGGAAGAGAGGATTGTTGCTGGGTTGGTGGCTTGGATGTCGGTTCGCCTGGGCCGGGCTCACTTTTCGCAGGTTCTGGCTGGTTCTCGCTTCTATATGGGGTGGGAGATGCAATCACCCCTTTCACCAGCCAAACCACTGCTGCCAGGACACCACCGAGAAGACCGGGTATTGAGCTCGTGCGCTTGTTAGCGTGACTGGTTGACTCATCTGGGGCGAAGTCGTCGAGCCTCTGACATAGCCGACTCATCCATGGGTTGCTGATGTAAGCGTAGCTTGGATTGCAAATGATATTCCTGGCTCTCTTGTCAGAGATAATGGAGATCCCTGTGTAGAAGACCAGTAGAACTCCGGCTAGAAGTAAGACAACCAACACCATCAGGATGCCACGCGCAGGTCCGCCTTGGGTGAACAAGGAGTTGCCGAAGATCAGCAGTGGCGCGATACCCAGAAGCCTTGGTATCCATCGATACGCATATTCTTGAAGTTTGATGTCCATTGCTTTTGCTTTATCTGATCCACTATGCCCTGGGTAGGCTTTTTATGCAAGCAATGGCCTTGGCCACCTACCACCAGCGCTGGTCTCCCTTTCGCTGATGCAGGCCTGCATCTAGGGCGGAGGCCCCATGGATTAGCTTCGCCCGGGTTTCATTCCGTTGCATTCTGAGGAATGGACGGCCTGCTTGTGCGGCTCTGCGCTTCCCGCCTGCAGCATCTCCAGATGTCACCTCTCCATCCCTTTGGTTGTCACCACCATGGGGCCTTGTGCAGCAGATGCATGCGTCGATCTTCCGGGGACCTCAGGCCTGATGGGTCAGGCGGATGGGCTAGTGAGGGGATCGGCATCCACGATCCGGTGCATGGCTTGAACGTGTGGGCCTAGCTCACCCTCCGCCAGCTGGCGGCCGATGAGCTTCGCGCTCACTGAGCCCGCCCGATTCAGAAAATCCCCAGGGTCTTCTTCTTGCAGTAACCCGCCCCGATGTTCATCCATCCCGATGGGCAGGGCTTGCCGTAGGTGGGTGCCACCTGGTAGTAGATCGGCGAATTGCAGTGCTGCTTGAGGTCGTTCACATAGCCGAGCGGACACTCGTCGTAGCCCGGCAGTTTGGGGATCCGCTTCTGGGCCAGCGTCGGGCCAGCACTCAGCAATTCCAGGGCCACAAGACCAGTGGCCAGAGCGAGGGGTCGTGACAGCACGCGGTGCACCACCAGAGGCCCAACCCTAGGTGTGGTGTGCAGCGGCCGCCATGAACCGCACCGGCCCCGGGTACGCCGCCAGCTGGCTGTCGGCTGTGACCAGCAACAGTCCGTCAACGGTGGCCTTAGCCAGCAGCAAGCAGTCGAACGGTTCACGATGCAGCGGCGGCAGCTAGGCCACCGCCAGGGCATGACGCGCTTCGATCACCAGCTCCCACAGGCTGGCCACGCTGAACACCGGGGAGTTACACGGATCTTCCAGCATTCCCGGCAGTCCTGTTGGCAGCCGTTGGGGCGCTCCCATCGCCCACACCACAAGGCGCGTATCCAGCAGCAGGACCATGGCGTCGATCAGGCGCCTTGCCGGCCGCCCTCGAACAGATCCGCGATCGCTTCTGTCCCCATCTGATCGAAGTCTTCGGGTACCTCGCACTTACCCTCGAGAAAGCCAAGCCGTCGCCGCTGCGGCGCAGCGTTGCTGGTGTGATCCAGGGCCGTGACGCTCACCATGGGGCGGCCGGCTTTGCAGATCACGAACCCTTCTCCTGCCGCCGCTTCCTCCACCAGTCGGGAGAGGTGGGTCTTGGCTTCGTGCATGTTCACCTGGATGTTCACCTGGCGCATCGCCACCATAGCTGCCTGAAGCTCAACCAACTTGGTCGACAAATGATTGTGACACCCCTCTCACGCCCGCTTCCTTCGAGAGAGCCATAGGGTTTAAGCAGCGCTTCCCTCCTCGCTTCGCCCAGCCGGCCCGACCCCCCTGGATCCATGAGCGACCCCACCCCGCTGCAGGAGGCCGAGGCCACCTGGCACCATCTCGCCGGGGTGGTCTTCCCCTGGGATGTTACCCGCTCCCTGGAACTGGCCCTGCTGAAGACCTTCTGCGTGCCGTCGATCTCCGCTCTGCTGGATCGCACCGGCGAGTTCGCCCAACGGCCGCGCAAGCGTTACGACGACACCGGTCTGATGGTGGCCGAACTGCTGCGTCATGGGGTCGACAGCGAAGCCGGTGCAGCGGTGATCGCACGCATGAACCGCATCCACGGTCACTACGCCATCGGCAACAACGACTTTCTCTACGTGCTCTCCACCTTCGTGGCCGAGCCGATCCGCTGGCTGGGCCGCTACGGCTGGCGTGCCCTCACCGATCTTGAGCAGGAGCACCTGTTCATCTTCTGGCAGGCGGTGGGGCAGCGGATGGGGATCGCCGCCATCCCGGGCAGCCTGGCGGAACTGATGGCGATCAACGAACGGGTGGAAGGGCAAGTGTTCAGCCAGGCCCCCAGTAACGCACGCGTCGCCGACGCCACCCTGGCCATGCTGCTGGCCGACTGGCCCGCACCCCTGAGGCCGGCGCTTCACCGGCTGCTGGCCGCCCTGCTCGATCGCCAGACGGCGGGGAGCCTGGGCTGGCCCGTGGCGCCGGGCTGGCTGCAGCAATTGGTTCTCAGCGCCCTGCGCCTGCGCAGCCGCATCTCCGCCGCGGGTGCCGTGCTCGGCCAGGGGCTGGGGCGGCAACCCCAGGCGCGGTTCTATTCGCAGCGGCCCACCCCCAGCTATGGCGCCAGCTTCCGGCTCGAGCAACTGGGCCCGCCGCCGCTGCTGCTGCACCTGAATCAGCCCAAGCGTTCAGACCTGCCTGCCGATGACGCGGCTGAAGCCACCGGATCCACAGAGCCTCCTGGCTGATCCTCAGCAGACGGGCCTCAGCCCAGGTCGTTGATGAGCACAACCCGGTAGCGGGCTTTGCCAGCGCGGAGGTGATCGAGGGCTTCATTGACTCTCGACATCGGGAAGAACTCCGTGGTGGGGGCGATGCCATGACGGCAGCTGAAATGCAGCATCTTGTCGGTGGTGGATGGGCTGCCAAGGGGCGAACCGGAGAGGCTTTTCTGCCCGAGAATCATTGGGAAAGCGGCCAAGGCGATCGGTTCAGGTACGGCCCCCACGGTGTGCAGCCTGCCCTTGGGTTTGAGGGCGGCGATGTAGGTGTTCCAGTCAAGGTTGGCGTTGGTGGTGTTGAGGATGAAATCGAAGCTGCTCGCCGCCTGGGCCAGTTCTTCGGCATTGCGCGAGTTCAAGGTGCGATGGGCGCCCAGCTGGAGAGCTTCCTCCCGTTTCGAGTCGCTGGTGGTGAAGGCGGTGACGTCGCATCCCCAGGCCCGCAGAAACTTCAGGGCCATGTGACCCAGCCCGCCGATCCCGATCACCGCCACGCTGTCGGTGGGTTTGATGCCCAGTTCAACGATCGGGTTGAAGACGGTGATGCCACCGCAGAGCAGGGGGCCTGCCTTCTCGGTGTCAAGGTCTTCAGGCAGGGGAGCCACCCAGGTCCACTGGGCCCGCACCCGCGTGGCGAAACCACCGTGTCGACCAACAATGGTGGCTTCAGCTTTGAGGCAGAGGTTCTGGTTGCCGGAGAGGCATGGTTCGCAGGCACCGCAACTGCCTGAAAACCAGCCAAGCCCCACCCGGTCGCCGATGCTCAGGCGCTTCGTATGCTCCCCGAGGGCGACCACCCGCCCGATCACTTCATGGCCGGGAACAAACGGATAGGCGGTCATGCCCCACTCATTGTCGAGCATGGAGAGATCGCTATGGCAGATACCGCAGCTCTCGACGGCGATTTCCACCTCGTCGCTGCCGAGGGGTCCGGGGGTGTAGGTGAAGGGCTCCAGCGGTTGCCCGGCGCCGGGGGCGGCGAGGGCCTGGATCGGTGCGGTCATGGAATCTGCGGGCTGGGGATGGATCTCGTGATCTCGACAAGTTGCTCGCCGTTCACCTGGATGGGCTGGCTCCGTTGCCTCCATACGAAAGGGGTGACCTGGCCGATCGGGCGAACCTGCCGAGCCTAGGCAAGGTTCTCCAGCCCATGTCCGCACCACCATCTGGTGAGAGGGCGGGACGGGCAGTGGAGTCTCCTCGACTGACTCCCCCCGATGACCCCGGCGCCTGAGACAATCCCAAACCGCCCACCCCCAGGCATAGCCATGGCCGTTCTCGGCAGAGAGGCGATCCTGCAGGCGATGGAATCGGGCTCGATCGGGGTCACGCCCTTCGATCGCGAGCGGCTCGGCCCCGCCTCTCTCGACCTCACCCTCGCCCGCACCTTTCGCGTGTTCCGCAAGGTGCACCAGGTGATCGATGTCATGAGCACATCGACTTCCGGGAGCTCACCGAGAAGATCGAGGTGCCCGACGGCGAGCACATCCTGATCATGCCGGGTGAGACGGTTCTCGGGATCACCCGCGAGCGTTTGCGCTTGGGACCTGGTCTGTGCGGCTGGCTGGAGGGTCGCAGCCGTTTCGCGCGCCTGGGTCTGGCTGGGTCTGATGGTGCACATCAGCGCCCCGTTCATGGGGCCGGGGATCGACAGCCAGCAGGTGCTGGAGATGAGCAACTTCGGCCCCGCTCCCCTGGCGGTCGATCCCGGCACCGCGATCTGCCAGTTCGTGGTCCAGATCCTGCAGGGCAGCGAGCGCTACAGCGGCCGTTTTGCCGGCCAGACGGAACACTCCTTCTGAACCACCCGCCCGAAAACTTATCCGATTCCATTGGATCGCCCCTCGTGCTTGGCCATTCCCCCGCTGCTCCCCAGCTCAGCGACAAGCTCGCCACCATGGGGATCGCGATACCAGCCTCCCTTGAGACCGGCTGCCTGGCCGCTCCTCCTGCTCACCCTGCTGATGCCCGCCGGCTGCGCGCAGGCTCAGGCGCATGCGGGGGATCCCCCCGGCCCGCCTGCGGTCCCGGCGCCCAGAGGCTTCCGGCAGACGGTGCTGGTGAGGGGCCTGGAGCATCCCTGGGGCATGGCCTGGCTGCCGGATGGCAGCCTGCTGATCACGGAACGGCCCGGCCGGTTGCGCATCGTGCGCAACGGCGTGCTCGATCCCCTGCCCATCCCCGGCGTGCCGGAGGTGCTGGCCGCCGGCCAGGGTGGGCTGCTCGAAGTGAGCGTGCATCCGCGCTTTCGCGAGAACCGCTTCGTCTATCTCACCTATGCGGCCGGCACACCGGCGGCAAACCACACCCGCCTCGCCCGCGCCCGCTTCGACGGCCGCGCCCTCGGGCCGCTGGAGGTGCTCTTCGCCGTGCCGCAGCGCAAGAGCGGCACGCAACACTTCGGCTCCCGCAAGCTCTGGTTGCCCGATGGCACCCTGCTGCTCGCCATCGGCGACGGCGGCAACCCACCCGTTGAGCTCGACGGCGAACTCATCCGGCTGCAGGCCCAGAAGCGCGGCAGTGCCCTGGGCAAGATCCTGCGCCTCAACGACGACGGCACCCCCGCCGCCGGCAACCCCTTCCGTGGCGGCCCCGGCACCTCGACGTCCATCTGGAGCCTTGGGCATCGCAATAGTCAGGGGCTTGCCCTCGATCCGCTGAACGGCCAGGTGTGGGCGCGCGAACACGGTTCCCGTGGGGGCGACGAACTCAATCGGATCAAGCCGGGCCTCAACTACGGCTGGCCTCTGGTGACCCACAGCCGCGAGTACTTCGGCCCGGCGATCAGCGAGCGCCGCACGGCGCCGGGGCTGGAGGATCCCCGCCGGGTGTGGACCCCGGCGATCGCTCCCTCCGGCCTGGCCGTGGCCAGCGGCCGGCGCGTCCCCGCCTGGCGCGGCCAGCTGTTCGCCGGCGGCCTGGTTTCGTGCGATGTGCGCCGGCTCCGCCTCGATCCCCAGGGCCGGGTGCTGGCGGAGGACGTGATCCCGATCGGCGCCCGCGTGCGCGATGTGCGCGAAGGCCCCGACGGCTTGCTCTACGTGCTCACCGATGAGGCGCCGGACGGGAGGTTGATTCGCCTGGAACCCGGTTGATGGCTGGCGGAAGCCTGAGACAATTCAGGCATTCCCATACGAAGGGAGAGAGATGGCGGTTCTCGGGAGAGAAGCGATCCTGCAGGCGATCGAGCAGGGCTCCATCGCGATCACGCCGTTCAATCCCGATCTCGTGGGCCCCGCCTCCGTTGACCTCACCCTCGCTCCCTTCTTTCGTGTGTTCCGCAAGGTTCACGAAGTGATCGAGGTGCGCGAAGACACCGACTACCGCACGCTCACGGAGAAGCTCGAAGTGCCCGACGGAGAGCACATCCTGATCATGCCGGGCGAGACGGTTCTCGGGATCACCCGCGAGCGTTTGCGCTTGGGACCCGGGCTCTGCGGCTGGCTGGAGGGTCGCAGCCGTTTCGCGCGTCTGGGTCTGATGGTGCACATCAGCGCCCCGTTCATGGGGCCGGGGATCGACAGCCAGCAGGTGCTGGAGATGAGCAACTTCGGCCCCGCTCCCCTGGCGGTCCATCCCGGCACCGCGATCTGCCAGTTCGTGTTCCAGATCCTGCAGGGCAGCGAGAGCTACAGCGGCCGTTTTGCCGGCCAGACGGAAAACTCCTTCTGAACAGCTCCCTGAGGCGAGTCGCCGATGACCCTCTATTTCCCCAGATCTCTGGTCAATCCTCAAGAAAGGGGTTGAGAAGCTTCACCCCGAATGGCCTGAAGTCTGCGACATTACCTGTCACGACTGTAAGGCTGTGCACCAGCGCGATCGCTGCGATCATCGCGTCCTCGTAGAGGGTGTCGGATTGGCGATGCATCAGTCGGGCCCAGCGCCGAAAGGCAGGGCCATCCATCGGCAGGATGTTGAAGCTGCGGCTCACCTGGTCCAGCCAGGCTTCGATCTCCCCGGCTTTGGTGGGGTCCTGCTCCCTGGTGATTTCGATCCCGGCCTGAATCTCACCAAGGGTCACTGTGGCGAGGTGAAGGTGTGTGTCGTCGATCCCATGGATCCAGTTGAGGACGGCTCCATGGGGCCTGGGCTTACGCAGTTCGGAAACCACGTTGGTGTCGAGAAGAAACATGATCGAACTACAGCGCCCCGATCGTTCGCCTCCGACCCCTGCCCCGGGTCGGTACCAGGTCATCGGTGCGAGCCTCTGAAACCAGGAGCAGGTCTTTCAGGCCTGGCCGCGCTGCCGCCTGAAGGCGACGCCATTCCTCGATGGGCACCAGCACGGCGGCTTCCGTGCCACGCCGAGAAACCACCTGAGGTCCTTCACGCCTGCACGTATCGAGGAGTTCGCTGAAGCGTGCCTTGGCGTCCTGGACGGGCCAGACCTTCATGTCGACTCCTTTTCAGACCAGTCAGATGACCAGCCTATAGAAGCAGGACCAGAAGTCGCCTCTCCAGATGAGCCTGCCAGTTCCTGTTCCTAGCCTCAGCCCACTACGGAGCAGCACCCCGCACGTTGGCTTCCTCCCGTGATCAGCACTGGAACCCCGAGCAGTACGGCCGCAACGCCCGCTTCGTTTCCGATCTCGGGGCGCCCCTGGTGGAGTTGCTCGCGCCGCAACCCGGTGAGCGGATCCTCGATCTCGGTTGCGGCGATGGGGCCCTCACCCTCAGGCTGCTGGAGCAGGGCTGCTCGGTGGTGGCGGTGGACGCCAGTGCGGAGATGGTGGAAGCGGCGCGCGCCATGGGGTTGGATGCCCGCCGCATGGATGGCCAGGCGCTGACCTTCAGCAACGAGTTCGATGCGGTGTTCAGCAACGCGGCGCTGCATTGGATGCCGGATCCGGAGGCCGTGATCGCGGGCGTCTGGAACGCCCTCAGGCCCGGCGGGCGCTTCGTGGGCGAATGCGGTGGCCACGGCAATGTGGCTGCCATCGTTGCCGCTCTCGATGCGGCGCTGGCCGCCAGGGGCAAGGCGGTGCCGTCTCCCTGGTTCTTCCCGACTCCCGACACTTACGCCGCTCTCCTTGAGGCCCGGGGGTTCGCTGTGCGATCGATCGGCCTGTTTCCACGCCCCACCCTTTTGCCCGGCGATGTGGGTGGCTGGCTTGAGACCTTCGCCCAGCACTACACCGCCGCCCTGCCGCCTGGCGAGCGGGGCCGGTTCATTGCCGAGGTGGTGGAGGCTCTGCGGCCGCTGCTCCGCGATGGCCAAGGCGACTGGCGAGCCGACTACGTTCGCCTGCGCTTCGATGCCACCAGAACCGCCGCCGGAGGCTGAGGCGATGCCCACCGGGGTCCACGATTCCGCCTTCATCGTGAATGCCTTCCGGGCCCGTTTTCCTCAGGTCAGCGCCGATCACCATGCCACCCTCTGGCTGTGCGAGCGGCATGAGCACTGGGCCACCCACTATGCGCAACACGTAGGGCCATCGGAGGTGCTGGTCCATGCCCTGCGCCATCGCTTCTTCCTCGAGCGCCTGCAGGCCTTTCTGGCCGCAACGCCTGAGGCGGCGCTGATCAACATCGGTGCCGGCTTCACCAACTACCCCTATCTGATCCAGCCCGACATTCCGTGCTGCGAGGTGGATACCGCCTTCACCGTGGCCTTCAAACAGCAGAAACTGGCTGAGTTCGAGGCGCAGGGCCTGTTGCCTGCGCGCCCCATCACGTTCCTGCCGCTCGATGATCTCAACGATCCGGCCCAGCTCTCGGGCCTGCTGGCTCGGCTGTGGACCTGGCTGGAGGGCCGGCCCTCCTTCGTGCTGCTGGAGGGCGTGCTGTTCTACCTCCACCTCTCCACCATCGAAAGCCTCCTGGCCGGGCTGGCATCGATCCAGGGGGAGGGCGGCATCGTCGCCACCACTTCGTTCCGGCCGGAAGAGTGCCAGAAGGAGATGTTTCATTGGCTGGTGAGCTACTGCACCACCGACTACCAGCAGGCCTACTTCTCACCCACCACCGTGCCCACCAGCTTCTACCGCCGGCAGCAGGGTTATGCGGTGCTCGACCATCGCAGCTGTTTCGATCTGCAGCGCCTTTATGCCCCACAGGAACCTCTCGGTGCAGCGGAGGATGTGCTGGAGGAAGACCTCTACCTGCTTCTGCGCACCAGGGCGTGCGCGGTTCAGCTAACCCCCGACAGCCTTGCGGATGTCCTTGATCAGCACGTAGAGGTGCAGCGGGTCGGTTGGTGAGGGGAGGAAGCCGAAATGGATATAGAAGTTCTGTGCTTCACCATCTTTGGCGTGTGCCCCCAGTGCGCGGATTCCTGCGATCTCTGCGGCCTGCAGTGTTCGCAGCATGGCATCCTTCAGGAGTCCGGCGCCCACGCCCTTCCCCTGCCATTGGCGGGCAACCGCCAGTCTGGCCAGCAGCATCAGCGGGATGGGATGGTGGGCCAGACCCTTGCGCACCCGCTCGGGCGCCACGCTGTGGCTGATCTCGGCGACCACGAGGGTGTAGTAGCCAATGATGTGATCAGCGGCCAGGCCGACATAGGTCTGAGAGGCGTTCGCCTGCTGGCTTGTGAACGCGAATCGCTTCAGGAAACGGTTCAGGGCTTCCTGGCCGCAGTCGAAGGGGTCGAGATGATGATCACGGGCCAGCTTCTCGATGCGGAAGCGACTCATTCAGGGTTGTCGGTCTCGAACACACCGGGTTCCTGCAGCAGACGCTCCATGCGCGGATGACGGCGCGTCGGAGCATCCAGGGCCGCAAGGAAGACTTGCCACTGCGTTTCATCCAGCCCGAAACGCCTTCGCTCGATCAGGGCCTCATCGGCGCGTTCCAGAGCGCTTTCCAGCACGAACTCACTCACCGAACGCTGGGCCGCTGCGGCGGCACGCTGCAGTGTTGCCTTCGCCGAAGGGGTGAGGCGAAGGTCCAGTTTCTCGGAACGGGTTGGTGATGCCGCCATCAGGAAAACCCCTCGACCCCAACACCCTATCAGCCACGCCAGACACTGTCATGACAGGATCAACGGGCACGTCGATTGCCCGCTGCATCGCACCCTGCCCGCGGATCCTGCGCATGTCCCAGTCTTCCCTGCCGCCGATCGCCGGCGATGAAGCCGCGATCCAGGCCCACACGAATCAGGCCGGCCCGGTTTTCGTGCCTCACACCACGCTGCAGCTCGATCGCATTCGCTCGGCCTTCGCCTGTGCCTTGCACATGCACCAGCCCACCATTCCCGCCGGGGCCGATGGCGGGCTGATCAGCCATCTCCAGCACATGTTTGAGCACCCGGGAGAGGGCGACAACCACAACGCCGAACCCTTTGCCCACTGCTACCGCCGCCTGGCCGAGCTCATCCCCCAGCTGATCGCTGAGGGTGCCGATCCGCGGATCATGCTCGATTACTCCGGCAACCTGCTCTGGGGCTTCGAGCAGCTGGGCCGCGCCGACATCCTCGAGGCGCTTCGCTCGCTCACCTGCGATCCGGCCCTTGCGCCCCACGTGGAGTGGCTCGGCACCTTCTGGAGCCATGCCGTGGCTCCCTCCACGCCGATTCCCGATCTGAAGCTGCAGATCCTGGCCTGGCAGCACCACTTCGCCGCCCTGTTCGGCCCCGAGGCCCTGCAGCGGGTGAAGGGGTTTTCGCTGCCGGAGATGCATCTGCCCAACCACCCCGACACCCTGTTCGAACTGGTGAAGGCGCTGAGGGAGTGCGGCTACCGCTGGCTGCTGGTGCAGGAGCACAGCGTCGAGAACCACGACGGTTCCTGCCTGAGCCACGAGCAGAAATACCTCCCCAACCAGCTGGTGGCCCGCAGCTCCAGCGGCAAGGTGGCCACGATCACCGCCCTGATCAAGACCCAGGGCTCCGACACCAAGCTGGTGGGGCAGATGCAGCCCTGCTACGAGGCCCTGTCGATGGATCGCCTGTCGTTGGCCGGCATCCCGGTGCCGCCGCTGGTGTCCCAGATCGCCGATGGCGAGAACGGCGGCGTGATGATGAACGAGTTTCCACCGGCTTTCCTCCAGGCCTACCGCAGGCTCGCCGAGCAGGCCGGCGCCGACGTCACGGGCGCCGGCGTCACGGTGGCGGTCAACGGCAGCGAATACCTCGAACTGCTGGAGGCCGCCGGCATCACCGCGGCCCACCTGCCCCAGATCCAGGCTGTGCAGCAGCACAGGCTGTGGCGCGAGCTGGGCGAAGCCCCCACCCCCGCCACCAACCCCGGTGCGGTGGAGGCGGCCATCGACCGCCTGAGGGCCGCCGATCCCTCCTTCTCGATGGCCGGCGCCTCCTGGACCAACGACCTCAGCTGGGTGGAGGGCTACGCCAACGTGCT
>JBJTUJ010000294.1:0-6781 GCA_046080685.1 Cyanobium sp.
GCACGTGCGGGATTCGGACGGCACCGAACTGGCCAGCCTGCGGGAGATCCACCGCATCCTGCGGCCCCGGGGCCAGTTCTTGGCCAGCAGGCGGCCCAAGGATTGGGCGGAAGAACCAGCGGATTCACGCCTCCGGCTGCATCCATGAACGTCAGTCGATCAAGCTCCTATCTGAAGCGATGGGCATGTTCTTTACGGAAGTACATCAATCCTGGCAAGACCACTGGCGACATCGTGATCGTCGGTGGCGGCAGAGCAACCAGCAACCGGGCGAAGCTCATCGAGAGAGCGGCGATCGTAGTGCGTTTCAACGACTGCAAATCAAGCTGCTGGAACAATGGCTACCGAACCGACATTCTCCTGATCAACAACACGGGTCCTGCAGCACTCAAGTATTGCAAGGCTAATTCCCTGGCAACTCCTTTCCCATTCAAAAGTCCTTGGCAGTACATCTTTGTGCGGGACATCGGAAGCCATAAAGAGCATTACAAGAAGATGGCCAGCTTCTTCCCTGAATACGGAGCGGATATCTTCGAAGATTATTCAGCCGAGATTGTCCACGCCAATCGCATTCAGCCCCACATGCTCTCCTGGATCCCGCATGGGTTCTCGCAGGATCTTTTTCATCAACTCGAGCAGATCTCTTCCGGTCCCTTCCTCTGTCCAAGCACGGGCATGATCGGTATTGCGTGGATGCTCATGAACGAGCAGTTCCTCGATCGAAGGATCCACCTGATCGGTTTCTCCTTTGCGGGCTGGGAGGCCCATCCCTGGCCTGCCGAACGGGAGCTGGTGCTCCAGCAGGTCCGCCTGGGTCGATGCGTGCTCCATCCCCCTTGAACGGCCCCCATCCAGTCCAAGCCCCACCCTGCGGACCCGCACCCACCACCGTGAGCACCTCTCCCACGCCGCCTGCCACCACCGCCGCCCCTGCCGACCGCAGGGTCATCCAGCTGCCGCTGGAGCCGGGCCTGGTCTGTCTGCGGGGCCTGAGCCCCCGAAGGCTGCGCTTCCAGGTGGAGTACGGCCTGGAGCGGGGCACCTCCACCAACAGCTTCCTCTTCAACGCACACGGCAGCGGCGCCCGTGTGCTGGTCCATCCCCCCGGGGCCTCCTTCGCCGGACCCTTCCTGCAGCAGCTGGGGGCCCTGGTGCCCGCCTCCGCGGCGCTCAAGGTGGTGGTGGGGGTGGTCAACCCCAACCGGGTGGAGCCGCTGCGGGAGCTGGCGGCACGCTGGCCGGACCTCACGCTGGTGGCCTCCAACGCCGGCGCCCGGCTGCTGGAGGAGCTCTGGGCCCAGCGCCGGCCCGCCGCCGGCAAGGGCGAGGAGGGGCAAGGGCCGCCGCTCCCCCCCCTGCCTCCGATCGAGGTGGTGAAGCAGGAAGCCAGCCGCGAACTGCGCGATGGCCATCGCCTCACCCTCCTCCCCGCCCCCACCCCCCGCTGGCCCGGCGCGCTGATGGCCTTCGAGGAGCACACGGGTCTGCTGATGAGCAGCAAGGTCTTCTCGGCCCACCTCTGCAGCGATGCCTTCGAGGAGAGCAACCGCAGCAGCACCGAGGAGGACAGGCGCTGGTTCTACGACTGCCTGATGGCGCCCATGGCCCGGCAGGTGGACACGGTGGTGGAGCGCCTCGAGGAGCTGCCGATCCGCACCATCGCCCCCTTCCACGGACCGGCCATCGCCCAGAGCTGGCGCAGCCTGCTGGCCGACTACCGGCGCTGGGGGGAGAGCCAGGAGAAGGCCAGCCTGTCGGTGGCGCTGCTGTTTGCCAGCGCCTACGGCAACACGGCGGCGATCGCCGATGCCCTCGCCGGCGGGGTGGCCCGCAGCGGCGTGCGGGTGGAGAGCATCAACTGCGAGTTCGCCCCGGCCGAGCAGCTGATCGCGGCGATCCGGGGCTGCGATGCGCTGTTGATCGGCTCCCCCACCCTGGGGGGCCATGCCCCCACCCCGATCGTCTCGGCGCTGGGAACGGTGCTCACCGAAGGCGACCGCAGCAAGCCCGTGGGGGTGTTCGGCAGCTACGGCTGGAGCGGCGAGGCGATCGACCTGCTGGAGAGCAAGCTGCGCGACGGCGGCTTCCCCTTCGCCTTCGAGCCGATCCGGGTGAACTTCAGCCCCGATCCGCCCACCCTGCGCACGCTCGAGGAAACCGGTCTTGCCCTGGGGCGCCGGCTGCAGACCGAACAGCGCCGCTCGCGCCTGCGGCGACCGGGCGGGGGGCTGCAGGAGAGCCGCAGCAACCCGGCGATCCAGGCCCTGGGGCGGATCGTGGGCTCCCTGTGCGTGCTGACCACCCGCAAGGGCGAGGGCATGGCGGCGATGGGCGGGGCGATGGTGGCCAGCTGGGTGAGCCAGGCCAGCTTCAGCCCGCCCGGGTTCACGGTGGCGGTGGCGAAGGACCGGGCCGTGGAAACCCTTCTGCACGTGGGCGATCGCTTCGCCCTCAACGTGCTGGCCCAGGGGCGGGAGAACGGGCCGATGAAGCGCTTCCTGCAGCCGTTCGTGCCCGGCGAGGACCGCTTCGCTGGCATGGAGCTGGAGGCGAGCCCCGGGGGCCAACCGGTGCTGCCGGAGGCCCTGGCCTGGCTGGAGGCCACGGTGAGCCAGCGGATGGAATGCGGCGACCACTGGCTGCTCTATGCCCAGGTGAGCAGCGGCGGGCTGCTCGACCCCAAGGGCGTCACGGCCGTGCACCAGCGACGAACTGGCGTGGCCTACTGAAACCCTGCCGACGCCTCGACGAGAGGCCGAGCACAAGGGGAGGGACAGGCACGGCGGAGGCACGGCCTATGGGGCTAACTCATACTCGTTATGAGTTCGTGTACAGTGTGCGCCTCGTTCACGCCCCCCACCATGGACCTCTCCAACCCAGGAACCAACGCCAATCTCGAGGCCGCCTTCGGCGGCGAGAGCATGGCCAACCGCAAATACCTCTTCTTCGCCGACGTGGCTAAGCAGCTCGGCAACGCCGAGCTGGCCAAGCTCTTCCGCGACACCGCCGCCCAGGAGACCGAACACGCCTTCACCCACTTCCGGCTTCTGCACCCGGAGCTCTTGATCAGCGATCCCGCCGCCCTCTCCGACGAGGAGAAGCAGACGGTGCTGGCCCGCTGCCTGGAGCTGGCGATCGAAGGCGAAACCTACGAGTACACCACCATGTACCCGGAGTTCGCCGCCCAGGCCCGGGCCGATCGCGACGGCGAAGCGGTGGCGGAGTTCGAGGAGCAGATCGACGAATCCAAGGATCACGCCGCCATCTTCCGCAAGGCCGCCGATAACTTCAGCCTGCTGGCGCCGGTGGAGCAGCACCACGCCCAGCGCTACGGCGTGGCCCTCGTAGCCCTGCACGGCAACGGCACGGCCGGCGAGGCAGCCACCCCGGTGCCCGGCAAATGGATCTGCAAGGTGTGCTCGATGATCTACGACCCGGCCATCGGCGACCCCGACTCCGGCATCGCCCCCGGCACTCCGTTCGAAGCGATTGCCGACGACTGGGAGTGCCCGCTGTGCGGGGCCCGCAAGGCCAGCTTCGTGCCCTACCGCGAACCCGAGTTGCTGGCCGCCTGAGTCAGGCCGGTGGCCTCAGGCCGCCTGGGGCGGGGTGGGGTGCGAACCCCCACCCGCCTGGAAGGGCAGCACGAGGGTGGCCCAGTGATCGGGACGCTCGGGCCGGCGGCGGCGGGCCTGGCGCACGCCGAAGGGCACCCGCACCACGTTGGTTCCTTCCTCCCGAAACATGCCGCCAGCAGCGATGCCTCCACTGCCACCGCCACCGCTGCCGGTGATGTCGTTGCCGTTCATGGTCCCCACGATCAGAAAGGCGAGAAATGCAGCCGCCAGAAGCGACAAGCATTGCAATGATGCTGCACCCGAGCAGAAGTTGGTAGTGGCCGCTGTAACTAGGCGGCCAGTTCCGCCACCGCCACAGGAGCGGCCAGCTCCTCCACCGAGGGGCAGGTGCACACCAGATTGCGGTCGCCGTAGGCGTTGTCGATGCGGGCCACCGCCGGCCAGAACTTGGCCGCCCGCTGCTCCTCCCCGGCGGGGAAGGCGGCTTCGCGGCGGGAATAGGCCCGGTCCCATTCGTCGGCGGTGACGGCCTCGAGGGTGTGGGGCGCCCGCTTGAGCGGATTGTCGAGCGGATCGGCCTGGCCCCGCTCGATGGCGCGGGCTTCTTCACGGATGGCCTCCATCGCCCGGCAGAAGCGCTCGAGCTCGTCCAGCCCCTCGCTCTCGGTGGGCTCCACCATCACGGTGCCGGCCACCGGCCAGCTCACAGTGGGGGCATGGAAGCCGTAGTCCATCAGGCGCTTGGCCAGGTCTTCAACTTCCAGACCGCAGCTGCGCTTGAGCGGCCGCAGATCAAGGATGCACTCGTGGGCCACCCGGCCGGAGACGCCGCGGAAGAGCACGGGGAAGTGGGGCTCGAGCCGCTCGGCGATCCAGTTGGCCGAGAGCAGGGCCACCTGGCTGGCGGTGCGCAGGCCGGCACCGCCCATCATGCGGATGTACATCCAGCTGATCGGCAGGATGCCGGCGCTGCCGAAGGGGGCCGCTGACACGGGGCCGATCGCCAGCCCCTCGGCCTGGGCCGACAGGGCCGCGGGGTCCGCCACCGCCTGGCCGAGCGGATGGGAGGGCAGGAAGGGCAGCAGATGGGCCGCCACCGCGATCGGCCCCACCCCCGGGCCACCGCCGCCATGGGGGATGCAGAAGGTCTTGTGCAGGTTGAGGTGGCAAACGTCGGCGCCATACAGACCCGGCTTGCAGAGGCCCACCTGGGCGTTGAGGTTGGCGCCGTCGAGATACACCTGGCCGCCGTGGGCGTGCACGAGGGTGCAGAGCTCGCGGATGCCGGGCTCGAACACGCCGTGGGTGGAGGGGTAGGTGACCATCAGCGCCGCCAGGCGATCGGCGTGGGCGATGGCCTTGGCCTCCAGATCGTCCCGGTCGATGTTGCCGTGGACGTCGCAGGCCACCGGCACCACCTGCAGGCCCGCCATCACCGCACTGGCGGGGTTGGTGCCATGGGCGCTGGTGGGGATCAGGCACACGTCGCGGTGCTGATCGCCGCGGCTGTGGTGCCAGGCGCGGATCACCAGCAGGCCGGCGTACTCACCCTGGGAGCCGGCGTTGGGCTGGAGCGACACGCCGGCGAAGCCGGTGAGGGCCGCCAGCCAGCTCTCGAGGTCGGCGGCGAGCCGGCGGTAGCCCTCGCTGCAGGCGGCGGGGGCGAAGGGATGGAGCTGGGCGAAGGCTGGCCAGCTCACGGGCGCCAGCTCGGCGGCGGCGTTGAGCTTCATGGTGCAGCTGCCCAGCGGAATCATCCCGTGCACCAGCGACAGATCCTTCGAGGCGAGGCGCTGGATGTAGCGCAGCAGCTCGGTTTCGCTGCGGTAGCGGTGGAAGGGCTCCTGCCGCAGCCAGGGGTACCGGCGCAGGGGCACATCCTCCAGGGATGAATCGGCAGCGGCGTCGGCGGCCGCCAGGGTGCGCCGCAGAGCGGCCTGGGCGGCGGTGGCGGCGGCGGGATCGGGGGCGAGGGCCGCCAGCAGCCGCTCCAGCTCTTCGGGGGTAGAGAGCTCGTCGAGACTGAGGGCGAAGCGGGCGTCGCAGGCGGCGCCACTGACGCCGGAACGCAGCAGGAAGCCGGCCTCGGCCGCCCGCTCCACCAGCTCGGCGGCGCGGGGGGTGGGCACCACCAGGGTGTCGAAGCCGCTGCCGGACTCCGGCGGCAGAGCGAGCTCGGTGAGGGCGGCCGCCAGGGCGGTGCGCAGGGCGGCGATGCGGCGGGCGATCGCCTCGAGCCCCTCGGGGCCGTGGTGCACGGCATAGAAGCCGGCCATCACCGCCAGCAGCACCTGGGCGGTGCAGATGTTGCTGGTGGCCTTGTCCCGGCGGATGTGCTGCTCGCGGGTCTGCAGCGCCAGCCGCAGGGCCGGGTTCCCCTCGGCATCGCGGGACTGGCCCACCAGGCGGCCGGGAATCTGACGTTTGAAAGCCTCAGTGGTGGCGAAGAAGGCGGCATGGGGGCCGCCGAAGCCCATCGGCACCCCGTAGCGCTGCAGGCTGCCGACAGCGATGTCGGCGCCGAGGGACCCCACTGGAGCCAGCAGCACCTGGGCCAGGGGGTCGATCGCTACCACCGTGATCACACCGGCGGCGCGGGCGGAGGCCAGCAGCGGGCTCGGATCCCAAAGGCGGCCGTCCGTGCCGGGCAGCTGGATCAGCAGGCCGAAGGTGTCGTCAGGCAGGCCAGCTCCCGGGCCTGCGGCGGGGCCGGTGGCCAGCTGGCCGGCCAGCTCCTCGGCCGCGATCAGCCCCAGCTCAAGCCCCAGGGGCTCGGCCCGGGTCTGAAGCACGGCGAGGGTCTGGGGCAGAACGGCGCGATCCACCAAGAAGCGCTTCGCCCCGGGGCGCCGGCAAACCGCCAGGGCCATCGCCATCGCCTCCGCCGCCGCGGTGCCCTCATCCAGCAAGGAAGCGTTGGCGATCGGCAGGCTGGTCAGCTCACTGACGAGGGTCTGGAAGTTGAGCAGGGCCTCCAGGCGCCCCTGGGCGATCTCGGCCTGATAGGGCGTGTAGGCGGTGTACCAGCAGGGGTTCTCCAGCACATGGCGCTGGATCAGGGCCGGGGTGGCCGTGCCGTGATAGCCCAGACCGATCAGGCTGCGACGCACCTGGTTGACTGCAGCGATGGCCGCCAGCTCGGCGAGGGCCTCGGCCTCGCTGCAGGCCTCAGGCAACCCCTCGGTCGCCGCCGACGGCGGCAG